>JAICMT010000460.1 GCA_025929125.1 Acidobacteriaceae bacterium
CTAAAGCATAGGCCGACCCATCCGGCCTATGCAACACAGCAGCGCCCTTCCACGCCTGCTCAGCCCCTCCCACCGTCGGCACAACTCTTCAATGCACGCTTTCCACCTCCGGGTACTGCTGCAGATTCTGCAACGTCGAGGGTGGTGCGCCCTTCAGGTACACATCGAAGAACCTGTGCAGGCAATCCCGTGTAATAAAGATTTGCCGCTGCGGGTCAAGCGGCACGATATGCAGCCAATGCGCAACCTGCAGAGGCATCGGTCTCAGGTCGGAAAATCCATAATGCCCCGCGCCTCGAAGCATCAGCCACCGCCTGTTCTCCGCCGGCAAGCGGCTGTAGATGGACCGTATATCCGCTTCGACCGCGTCTGACTCGGCCTTCGGTTCCAGCCTGTGATCGCTGAGGAGAAACAGAAACGGCTGTTTCACTCCGTCCGTCACAGCGCTGCCCAGCGGGGCCCCATCAACATCGACGCCTGCCTTACACCGCGCATCATCGTGACAGAATTCCAGCGTAGTAGCGCCTCCCAGCGAATGCCCGAACGCGCCCACTCTTGTCATATCCAGACGGCCTTTCAACCGGCCGGTCGGATCGTTCTGGTCCAGTTCATCCAGCCGGTCGACAGCGAAACTTGTGTCCGCACTCCACGCTTCTACCAGCTTCGTCCCCAACCTCTTCTGTTGCGCTCCACCCACCAGGTCCGCGTTGTTCTCCGGCGCTCTCTCGACAACCCTGCCGTCCGGGAAGACAACCAGCGTACTGCGATACGGCGCATCGAAACCCACGACGAAATAGCCATGGCTGGCTAAATCCTCTGCAAGACTCGTGTAACCGGCCACCTCCGCGGCCAGTCCGGCGCGTATCAACACCACCGGATACTCCCGTTGCGCTCCCGAGACTTCCGCACCCTCAATGCTGTGCGCCTGGACGCGCGAGAAATCCTTCCACATGAAATTCGTCAGAAACCATCCACGCTGCCGGGCCAGCGCACTTCTCCAGGACTCAGGGAAGTAGTCCGCTGTTGCCTGGGACTTTTGCGTTGCGGCCGGGTACCAGACCCACGCGAAGATCTCACGCGGGATGCCCGCGCGCGGTGCCATGAGCTCCTGTTGATGGGGATCCTGCCAATCGTAAGTGACGCGCCCCACCGCAAACGGCCCTGTGGGAGCCGCCAATATCATGGCCTGGTGATTCGCGGCCCACGCGGAAATCAGGAGAATCGCGACTCCCGCAATCCCGCAGACGCCGATCCAAATCACGATCTTGGCCGCTCTGCTCCGCAGTCTCATACTCGATCTCTCGGGGTCTACCACTTGAGCAGAAAGACCGGCGCCATGGATGCCGCCAACGCCGCAGCCTGCAATCCCACGACGTACAGCGCCTGCCTGTGGGCCCTGGGCAGCCATTTGATCGCGAAGAAGAGAAGCAGGGGCATCTGCGCAGCCATCAGCAGCTGCCACAGATGGGCTGCGGTACCTTCATCCGCTTGCGGAGCAGGTCCGGCAATTGCTAAATGCGCGAGCACCACGCCCAGGGCCGCAAGCGACATCGCAATCGGAATCACGGCGCTCGGCTTCCGCACCACCACACCGAAGGAAACAAGGCACTCCTCGCCCGGCGCCTGGGTCGGAACGAAATGCTCTTTCAACCCCGCCCAGCTCACGTTCAGCAGCGTGCGCATCGAACTGCCCTCGTCCATCAAAAGCTCTTCGAACTCCTTGCCGTATCGATCTCGCCAACGACGGGGATACAGGTAGGTCAGCAAGTGCGCGGGTCGCTGCTTCACAAAACCTCCAGGCGCTGCAGCCCCGCTTTGGCGAATTGATGCAGGGTCGTGAGTTTGGCGCGTAGTACACGCGCCCCATCGGGCGTGATCCGATACGGATGCCGGCGCTCTTCCGGCGGCAACGGCTCGATCCAGCCTTGTGCCTCAAGCCGCGCAATTGCGCCGTACAGCGTACCCGGCCCCAGGCGCGACCCGCAAAGGCACTCGATGTCCTCGATCATGGCGTGCCCATGCTTGGGCCCACTTGCCAGACTCGCAAGCACAAGCAGAGGCGGGTCCGAATAGTGCCCCGACTCATGTTGTGTCTCTTCTACTACGTTACGCGAAGTACGCATGACGTAGTTATAGCGCTATCCAGTCCAGTTGGCAAATCAAGAA
>JAICMT010000493.1 GCA_025929125.1 Acidobacteriaceae bacterium
CCAAATCCGGCTGCCCCATCTCGCGCCTGCTCGCAGCCGCTGAGATCACTCTCGAAGCCACCCTCGTCTAACCCGCTCCGCCCCGATGGGAAGAAAGCCTCCCCGGCTTTCTTCCCACCCACGCTCGGCCGCTACAATCACTTCATGCGGATCGCCGCTCTCCTCTTTGGCCTGATCTTCTGCGCCAGTACGCTCATTGACGCCTTTCAGACCATCATCCTGCCGCGCCGTCCCGTAGGCCGATTCCGCGTCACCAAGCTCTTCTACGTCGCGACCTGGCGGCCCTGGGGAGCGATAGCCCGCCACGCCCGCAACCCCAAAGTACGTGAGCAGCTCTACAGCATCTATGGGCCGGCGTCGCTGCTTCTGCTGCTTGCGCTGTGGGCGCTGCTGCTAGTCACCGGTTACGCCTGTCTCTTCTTCGCGATGGGTACGCCGTTCACCGATCCTCTGCTCGGCCACAGCACCGTCGCCCACTTCCGCACTGACTTCTACGTCAGCGGCACCACTCTCTTCACCCTGGGTCTGGGCGACGTCGTACCGTACGCCCTCGCTCCTCGCGCTCTCATCACCGTGGAATCCGCGAACGGCCTCGGCCTCATCGCTCTGGTCATCGGATACGTTCCTGTCCTCTACGGCGCCTTCTCGCACCGCGAGATATCCGTCGCTCTCCTCGATGCCCGCGCCGGCTCGCCTCCCACCGCGTCTGAGCTCATCCGCCGCCACGCCTTCGACGGCGGGCAAGATACCCTGGCCCAGCTCCTCGCCGAATGGGAGCGCTGGGCCGCCGAGATCCTCGAGTCCCACATCTCCTATCCCATCCTCTGCTACTACCGCTCGCAGCACGACAACCAGAGCTGGCTCTCGGCCCTCACCTGCATCCTCGACACCTGCGCGCTGCTGATCTCCATCGTTCCCGGGACCGCCTCGCGGCAGGCGCAGCTCACCTTCGCCGTCGGACGTCACGCGCTGGTGGACCTCTGCCACGTCTTTCATCTCGAGCAGGTCGAGGCCGCATGGCGCGCCAGCGGCGGACCGCATCGGCTGCCTGCCGAGCAGTTCACCCAGGTCTGCGACTTCATGCTTCAGGCCAACCTCCGCCTCTGCGGCGACCCTCAGGCGCCCGCCCGCCTCCATGCGCTGCGCGCCCTGTACGAGCCCAGCGCGCAGGCACTCGCCGACTACATCGCCATGCCGCTGCCCGACTGGTACCCAAAACCGCTTGCCAAAGATCAGTGGAAGACCGTCGAAGCGGTCCGCTCACAGGCCGTCGCATCGCTGATTCCTGAATCCACCATCAGCCCCAACGCCGTCGCCGCTCAACTTCACACCGAGCACCACTGACGGCAAATGAAAAGGGCGCCGCGAGGCGCCCCTTCCACGTACAGTCAGCCGATTACTGCGGCAGGTTCAGCTTCTGTCCCGGATTCCCAGCGTTCAACTGTTGCGCCGCGATCTGCCCGGCCGGATCCTTAGGATCCTTGTCCTTCACCTCGGCAAAAACCTTCTTTGCCTCGTCCTGCTTTCCTTCTGCGATGTACATGTCCGCCAGCGTCAGCTTCGCCATTCCGTAGGAGACGGTCGTGGTCGGCTTCGCCGCCAGTTCGTTGTACAGCTCAATCGCTTGCTGGTCCTTATTCGTGCCGCGGTACAGAGCCGCCAGCGCAAACTTTGCCAGAGCCGCCAGGTTGCGGTTGGATCCATCCGCGACCTTCTTCAGAGTGTCTTCAGCCTGCTGCGTCTGCCCCGCTTCCATGTACGTCAGGCCGGCGAAATAGCGCGCCGTTCTCCCATCCGGGGTCATGCCGTACTTGTCCGCAACGGCGACAAACTGCGCATTCGC
>JAICMT010000290.1 GCA_025929125.1 Acidobacteriaceae bacterium
ACGTATACGGTTACGGGGCACGTAACCGAAGGCGCCAAACCAGGTCAGTCGGCAGATTGCTCCGCACAGTTCACAATCAACGCGTTCCAGCCGCCTACGGTAAGCTGCTCGGCGAATCCGACGTCGGTCAACCCAGGCGATTCGGCCACGATTACCACGACGGCCAGCAGCCCACAGAACCGTCCTCTGACCTACAGCTATACGGCGAGCGCTGGCAACGTCAGCGGCACGTCGTCCAGTGCAACCCTGTCGACCACCGGCGCGGCTCCTGGCTCGATTACCGTAACCTGCAATGTTGCTGACGATAAGGGCAACACGCAGTCGGCTACAACCACGGTGAACGTCATCCAGCCGCCACCGCCGCCACAGCCGCCGGCTCCTGCGCCCACCACGTCGAATCTCTGCACGGTGAGCTTCGGACGCGAGAAGGCCCGCCCGGCACGTGTGGACAATGAAGCCAAGGCTTGCCTTGACGAAGTTGCCCTCTCCCTTCAGCGCTCCTCGGATGCCAAGCTCGCCCTCATCGGACACGAAGAGAGCGGCGCGAAGGGCCGGAGAGCCAAGAACCTGGGTGCGCAGCGCGCTGCCAATACCAAGGACTATCTCGTGACCGAGAAGGGTGTGGATGCCTCGCGCATCGACATCTACACCGGCCCCGGCGACGATCCAACGGTAACGACCACGCTGATCCCGACGGGAGCGACGTTCGACAATTCGGGCTTCACTCCGGTCACGGATGTGAAGGCTACACCTCGGACCGCTCGCCGGAGCAGCAGGAAGAAAACCAAGTAAGCGCTCCGGAACACGAACTGCAAAGGCTGACTGGATTTTCCAGTCAGCCTTTGCATTGGGCGCAGCAAGTCCGGCGCGGATCACCAATGGGTGGGATATGAATCCAATGGAACAGGATGGTAAACGGGTGAACATGAAACAGCGGCGGGTTGGGGTGTTTTGTGCGGCGGCGATTCTGCTGCTCTGTACTTCGCGTGGTTTTGCAGCAAAGTGGCTCCCCGTAGGGCCGGAGGGAGGGGACGCACGTTCCTTTGCCGTTGACCCGACGGACCACCAGCACGTGTATTTGGGCACTGCTGCGGGCTGGTTGTACCAAACACGCGATGGCGGCGTGCATTGGGAGCGCCTGGTCCGCGTAGCCGACCGTGACGACCTGGTGATAGATAACCTGCTCATCGATCCGGCGGACACGAAGCATCTGGTGCTTGGCGCCTGGGCTGTGTCGGACAAGCCGGATGGCGGCATCTTCGAAAGCCATGACGGCGGCATCAGCTGGACGCCGGTGGCGGATATGAGCAGGCAGTCGGTGCGCGCACTCGCAGAGGCTCATTCGGACCCGAAGGTGATGATTGCCGGGACGCTCGAGGGCGTGTTCCGCTCCGAAGATGCGGGAGCGCACTGGAAGCGCATCAGTCCGCCGGAGAACAAGGAAATTCACGAGGTCGAATCGATCGCGATCGATCCGAGTGATGCGAAGACGATCTACGCCGGGACCTGGCATCTACCGTGGAAGACCACGGATGGAGGCGCGAACTGGGCGCCGATGACGAAGGGCATCATTGTAGACTCCGACGTTTTCTCGATCATCGTCGACCCGAAGACGCCGAGTGTGATGTATTTGAGCGCGTGCTCGGGCATTTATAAGAGCGCGGACGGCGGTGAAAGCTTCAAGGGAGGAGTGAGCGTAAACAAGGGGCAGGGGATTCCTTCCACGGCGCGCCGCACTCGAGTCCTGATGCAGGACCCGAATGCGCAGCAGGTGGTGTACGCGGGAACCACGGAGGGACTATACCGCAGCGACGATGCAGGCGGAGAGTGGAAGCGTCACACCCCCTCCAGCGTCATTGTGAACGACGTACTGGTGGATCCCACGGACTCAAAGCGCGTGCTGCTGGCGACCGACCGCGGCGGCGTTCTGATCAGCCACGATGGGGGGAACAGCTTCGAGCCCTCGAATGCGGGCTTCTCGCAGCGGGAGGTCTCCGCGATGGCGGAGGACCCGAAGGATCCGGCTCGGGTGTACATCGGCGTGGTAAACGATAAAGATCTGGGCGGCGTATTCGAAAGCCGCACTGGAGGAACCAGCTGGAAGCAGGTGAGCGCAGGGCTTGAAGGCCGGGACATTTACAGCCTGACCATCAGTACAGAGGGCACGGCGGTTACGGGCACTTCGCATGGAATTTTTCTGTTGAAGGATGGCGTCTGGAAGCGTTCGCCCGCCAGTCTGGTACCCCCGCCCGCGCCACGAAAGCTACCGGTCCGTGCGGGCCGCAAGGGAGCAACGAAAGTTTCGGCCGCTGCTGCGCCCAAAACGAGGGTGGTGAGCACGCATATTCCGCCGGGCAAGAGCTACGACGGCTCGGTGTTCAGCCTGGTATCGAGCGGGGACACAATGTATGCCGCGACTTCGCGCGGTCTTCTGAGTACTTCGAGCAACGGTGCGATCTGGAATCTGGTTGCAGGGGTGCCGGCGACGGAGTGGCGGTTTGTGGCCGCGAACAAGGGCGTGGTTGCGGTCGCGAATCTGAGCATGATCAAAGTGTCCACCGATGGAGGAGAGAGCTGGCACACAGTGGCCCCGCCCTCAGAGCTGAAGATGCTGGAGGCAATTGCGGTGGATGGGAATGGGCGAATCTGGGCGGGAGGACGTCAGGGCGCCTTCTACACCGCGGACCAGGGAGCCACCTGGACGATGCCAAAGGATCTTTATGCGCGCAATATCAATTCGCTTTACTTCGATCAGCAGGGTAGCAGGATTCTGCTGACTACCGGCGGCCGCGCGACCGAGGCCTTTGCAGTGGAACTGCCGGCGATGAAGGTGCGCGCCTGGGATACAGGCTGGAAGCTGCGACTGTTGAGGCCCGTGGCGGACCATTTTGCGGCGGCGACCCTGTTCGACGGCATGGTGGTGCAGCCCAGGATGGTGGACTCAGCCCAGCTCAGCAAACGGTAAAGCCGATTAGAATAGGGGCAGGATGAGTCATGCTCCTTCGGTTTCGGAATTGCGAGGCGCGGGTGCGGAGTTGCGCCCGCGCCACAGCTTTCAAACCTGGGACTCCTCGCTGCTGCCGATTGAAGCCAAAGTTGCGGCGGGCGAACGGCTGACCTTTGACGACGGAGTTGCGCTTTATCGCAGCGGCGATATCCTCGCGATTGGCTGGATGGCGAATGCGGTCCGTGAGCGAATGCACGGCGATATCGCCTATTTCAACGTCAATCGGCATATCAACCCAACCAATGTCTGTGTGGCGAGCTGCCGGCTCTGCGCCTTCGGCAAGAAGAAGGGCGAGAGCGGCACCTACACGATGGCCTTGGAAGAGGCATGGGAGACGGCAGGCAAGGGGCTCACTGAGGCTGTCACCGAGTTCCACATCGTCGGAGGCCTGCACCCCGACCTCCCGTTTGAGTACTTTATGGATCTGGTGCGCGGGCTGAAGCAGCGTTACCCCAAGGTCCACGTCAAGGCGTTCACGATGGTGGAGGTTGC
>JAICMT010000188.1 GCA_025929125.1 Acidobacteriaceae bacterium
CGCGCTGGTCGCCTGCCTGGGCCTTCTGCCCGCGGCGCTTTCCACCGGCATTGGGTCGGACACACAAAAGCCGTTTGCCATCGTGATCGTAGCCGGGCTGGTTTCGCGCCTTCTCCTGGGCTTTTTCGTCAACCCGGTACTGTACGAGATGGTCGCCAAAGATGGAGATGTTTTGCAGGTCTGACCCACCTCGACCTGGAGTCTGAGTTGGGCGAGTCCCTTGCTGGCAGAGCGGGGTTAGCGGCCTCACGGCGTGGGTTCGATAACGGTTCCCAGGCCTTTCTAACAGTGCTAATGGAGCCATCTGCTATGCGCTGTTTCAACCAGTTACGTATTTTGGCAATCCTGTCACGGCAGAGGGCCGCGGGTTCGAGCCCCGTCGTCCCGCCATGATCCTGGAGATTCCTGGACGTATGGAGCTGAAGTGATCCGGAATACTATCCCAGGAATGCGAATACCCAGAGTGGTACACTGTGTCTTAGCCATTGGTGCTGGACTCCGTAACTGAAAGAGCCTTGTGCTCCTCTTCAGCACCAGGAATTTTCATCCGTTTGAAGGGTTTTCCCTCGAAATGATCATTTTCCTAGTTATAATTCACGTGATTGTCTGCTTCTTCATCGTTGGTGTCGTGCTGCTGCAGCAGGGCAAATCGGCGGATCTCGCAGGAGCGTTTGGAGGCGTTGGTTCTCAGACGGCCTTTGGCCCACGTGGCGCTGCTAACCTGCTGACCCGTCTGACCACCTGGGGAGCAATTATCTTCATGTTGGTGTCCCTCGCTTTAACTATTCTTTTGGCGCGTTCCAGCGGTGAACGATCCGTGTTGTCGGGAACCGCAACCCAGCAGTCTGCACCCAAAAAGTAATCGGGCGTCCGGTGCTCAATACGCAAGCCTCAGGGCTTGCGTATTTGCTTGCGGAGTGGGCATTCTGCCATGAGGGCATGCGCTGATGATTCACGAAATTCTCCAGGTCGGCCCTCTTCAGTGCAATTGCTCCATTCTGGGTGACGACGCTTCGGGGGAAGCGATCGTAATCGATCCCGGCGCCGAGATCGGGCGTATCCAGGCGACGTTGCAGAAGCATAGGCTGACGCTCAAGCAGATTCTCATTACGCATGCCCATATCGACCACATCGCTGGAGCGGCCAGACTAAAGGCACTGACTGGCGCGCCAATTTTCTACAATCGAAACGATCTTCCTCTGGTGAGGATGATGGACGAGCAGGCCGCGTGGCTGGGTATGGAGACCCCAGAGGTCCAGGCGCCGGACGACACGCTCGAGGAAGGCCGAGTGGTTTCAACTGCTGGGATAACCGGCCAGATCCTCCAGACCCCCGGACACACCGAGGGCTCCGTTTGCCTGTATATTCCGGAGCAGAAGCTGTTGATTGCGGGCGACACATTGTTCGCTGGCTCTATCGGGCGGACCGACCTGCTGGGCGGGGATGGCAGGAAGCTCATGCGTTCTATCCATGACAGATTGCTGGTGCTCCCCGAGGAAACCCTGGTAGTGCCGGGTCATGGACCGACGACGACCATCGGATGCGAGAAAGAAACGAACCCGTTTCTCAGTGACTTACGCGGGTAACCTCATTTCGAAGATGATGAATTCTGCGGCAGAGTTTATTCCCTTGGTTCATCCCGGATTGCCGATAATCGCCTGGGAAATGGCACGCAGAATGCCCTGCTCGAACTCGTCTGAATCACCAATGAGACTCACGACCACACGGTTGGGCGCGCTCATTGCGTAGAAAGACCCCGGGTGGACGATCACTGCGGAGGAGGTCAGCAGGTGTTCGGCGCACGCCGGATCGCCCCCGCACCCTGGCAGGCTAAGGATGGTCGACCAGCCCGCTTCCGGCTCCAGCACCTCAATGGATCCAGGATGCTCGGCTGCAATGGATCGGAGCACCGACAGATTCCTACCTGCTCGGCTTAATATCTGTCGTTGGATACCGCCGGCCTGCTCGAGCCAGTGCGGCAGAGCCAGCTGAATCGGTGTGCTGACGGAGAGAAAAGTATCCGCAATCATTTCCAGCCTGCCGAGAGCCTCCGACTTTTGCGATTCGGGCCCGAACGCCGCGATCCATGCCGCCTTCATCTGCGGCAAACCGCAGATCTTGCTCAACCCGCTCAGCACAAAAGTAACCACCGGGTGCTCGCCGGTTGCGAAGCTGCCTGGAGGATTCCCGTCCAGCGGGTAATCGAGAAAGACCTCATCGACAACTAGTGCGAGATTGTGGCGGATGGAGACGTCCTGGAGCCAGGCTCGTTCTTCAGACCGCGTCCAGTGACCGGTAGGGTTGTTCGGGTGAACCACCAGAATGGCGCGCGTCTTCGGGCCGATGGCGCGCTCCAACTCGCCCCGATCAATCCACCATCCATGGTCATAGAACATCGGATAGGGTTTGAGGCAGACGTCATCGAGCTCCGCGAGGAAATCGAATAGAGGATAGCCGGGCTGCCCGACCAGGACTTCGTCTCCGGGATCACACAAAAGCCGAAACAAGTAGCTGTAGCTCTCGCTGGTGCTGGTTGTAAGCAGCAAATCGTCGAGTCCGACCTCGGCATGATGGGCGGAGTAGTACCGGGCCACTGCCGCACGAGCATTCACCAGGCCACGGGGATCCGGATTGTAACTCAGGGCCTGGAGGCCTGTGAGTGACGGGAGCAGCGCGTCGGCATCGTAGTCAAAGCCGCAGCGGGTCGGGTTCGAGATCGTCAGATCCCACAGGCGGCGACCCGACGCCCGCGCCTGCCGCAGCGCGGAGGCGAAGCTGCTCTCCGTCAGGTCCCATCCTGTGCGTCTGGAAAATCTGCTCACCCCACCATCGTAGGGCATGGTTCGGGTGTTCCAGAGCGACGTGGCCGCCCCTACAGCTTGTATGCCTTGCGAACCAAATTGACCGTCAAGTCCCTTGCGACTTCGAACGCTTCATCCTCGTCCAGCCGGTGCTCCGCAACTAGACGCGCGAGAAAGGCGCAATCCACTCGACGCGCGACATCGTGCCGCGCCGGAATGGACAGTAGCGCTCGAGTGTCGTCGTTGAAGCCAACCGTGTTGTAGAAGCCGGCCGTCTCTGTCGCCATTTCGCGGAAGCGCATCATCCCTTCAGGCGAGTCATGGAACCACCACGGCGGCCCGAGTTTGACGGACGGGAAGTGCCCGGCAAGCGGAGCGAGCTCGCGCGAGTATGTTGTCTCGTCCAGAGTGAACAGGATCAGCGTGAAATTCCGTTCATTGCCATACTTTGAGAGCAGCGGCCGAAGGGCGCGCACGTACTCGGTGGCCGACGGGATGTCCGCTCCTTTGTCCCGACCAAACTTCTCGTACACCTTCGGGTTGTAGTTGCGGACGGACCCCGGATGAATCTGCATCACGAGGCCGTCCTCAACACTCATACCTGCGAACTCCGTGAGCATCTGCGCTTGAAAGATCTCAGCATCTCCCGGCTGCGCGTTTCCGGAGTAGATCCGCTCATAGAGCTGCTCCGCATCCGGCAAAGACAAATCCGCAGTCTGGGCGGTCAAATGGCCGTGGTCCGTGGCGGTCGCGCCATTCTGCTTGAAGTACGCGCGGCGGTTCCGCAGCGCTTTCAAATAGCCGTTCCAGCTAGAAACGTCTTCGCCCGCGGCCTGGCCCAGTTTCTGGAGATTCTCATGGAAGCCATGGAAATCCGCATCAATGACTGCATCGGGTCGAAAGGTGGGCAGTACCCGTCCCTTCCAGCCCGAGGACTGGATCTGCTTATGCCACTCCAGCGAGTCATAGGCAGGGTCCGTGGTCGCCAGCACTTCAATCTTGAACCGCTCGAAGAGAGCTCGGGGGAGAAACTCGGGCGTATCCAGCTTCTTCTGGATTAAGTCGTAGTACTCGTCAGCATTGCTGGGGCTGAGTCGCTCTGTGAGTCCGAAGAGCGTCTCAAACGAATAATCGAGCCAGAGCCGAGTAGGGGTGCCTCGGAATAGGTAATAGTTGCGAGCGAAGATGCGCCAGACCTCTCGCGGATCCGCACCCTGTCCATCGTCAACGCGCGGAATGCCGAGCGCCTCCAGCGGAACGCCCTGCGAGTAGAGCATCCGAAAGATGTAATGATCCGGCTGAATGAACAGTGCTGCGGGATTGGGGAAGGGCTTGTTCTCCGCGAACCAGCGAGGCTCCGTATGCCCATGAGGAGAGATGATCGGAAGATCACGAATCGATTCGAACAGCTTGGTACAGATACGCCTTGCCGCAGATTCGGCAGGAAAGAGCCGGTTTGGATCCAGCATCGCTACACCTACTCTTCATGATCAATTCGGAGTTTATCCAGACCCAAAATAGCGGTCAATCCGCCCCAAACTGCAGTTGTGAGGACCGTCAATCAACGGCCGCGGGCCGGATCTCGCCGGAGGAGTGCCTTCCTGGCCGGTCGAGGATACCGTGGCGCACGTAGGTGTACGCAAAGGCATATGCCAGCCATGCGGCGACGAACAGATCCAGCGCCAGCGAATGTTGCTGCGAGGCGAAGCCGATCGACAGACCCACAACGAACAGAAACGAGAGTGCGATCCGCCGACCGCGGCCGCTGCGACGGCGTCGGCGCTTCCAGGGCAGCGTAAGTCCCATCAGCGCTCCCGATAAAGCC
>JAICMT010000429.1 GCA_025929125.1 Acidobacteriaceae bacterium
AAGGGTTGAAATGTTGCCATGAGCGGGTCAGCCAGTAAGCAGGTCAGCGAGTCAGCAGCGAAAGGGGCGGCCATACTTCGAAAGCTTACAGCCCAAAATCAAAAGCGGCCTCAATGGCCGCTGACTTGCTGACTCGCCGATCTGCTTGTCTCTAGTTGCTGTCGCTGAACACACGCAGCCGTGCCGGCGCCGAATCCTCGGCGAGGTCGTGCCCGCACTGCTGGCAATAGACATCGGTGATCTGCACGCCGCGGAAGCACTGTCCGCATACAGGCGCCATCTGGAAGCGGCACTGCGGGCAGAAGTGGGTGCCTGCAGTCAGTTCCGTAGTGCAGTTGGGGCAGCGCACCATGATGGGCTGCCGCAGCAGGAAGTAGACCACGCCGCCGATGCCCCCCGGCATCAGCGCAACGATCACCATCCACAGCGCGACGGGCATGCCGCGGCGGCGTACATCGCGGCTCACATATCCCAGCAGCAGAATGTAGCTGGCCAGCGCCGTCACCATGGTGTAGATGAAGATCCAGTGCGACGTCATCCAGCCCGGACGGCGATGGCTCGGCGGCGGAACATGTTGGTTGAAGTAGATCAGCGCTGTAGTCGAGACAGCGACCGCCAGCAGCACAGACCACAACGGAATCATTTTCAGCCCGTCGGTGTCCCGGTGCTGGTGGGACTGCGGCGCGCTGTCTCTCTGCGCGCCGCCGGATTGTAAGTTCCAACCACTCATCGCGCCGGCTCACTCTCGCGACTGCGTACATGACGCACCCACACCGCTACCAGCAAGATGAGGGTAAGAGGAACAAACCAGAGCATGGCCACCATCAGATGGTTGGTAGTGTCGAAACTTGTCAGCGAGCCGACGTCCTGAATCGCCTCCGCGGCATCCGTGCTTTGGTACATCCCGCTCCACACCGCAAACGTGACCAGCGCCAGAAACACCGAGCAGAGAGACAGTGGCACCCAAAGACTGTTTACATAGCTGCGCCGCGCCTTCATTGCCTTTGCGCGATGCCGCACCACGCGATGTGTGCGGTTCACCAGCGCAGCCGGAGCGGCGCCGTTCGTCGCCATCGCATGACGCGACAGGATCGATGCCTCGTCCATCTCGCCGTTGAACTGCGAATTCCCGAATTGTGAGTTGCACGCAGCCATCATCGTGCCTCCGCCGCGCGGCAGGCCCGCAGATGCTCAATCTCCGGCTTCAGCGCCGCCAGCCCGCGATAAAGCCGCGACTTCACGGTCGACAGCGGCGCGCGCGTCACGCCTGCAATCTCCTCGAGCGACATCTCTTCATGGAACCGCAGCACCAGCACCTCGCGATAGCTGGGTTCCAGCTTCAGCAGCACTGCGGCCACCTCGGCGCGGTCCTCGCTCAGCTTGAACTGCTCATGCGGCGAAGGTCCGTCGGTCGCAATCTCAAACGCGCGGCCCTCTTCGGTCACCTCGCTCATCTCATCCAGCGAAGCCATGGTGCGCTTGCGCGAGAGATCGATCACCAGATTGCGTGCAATCGTGAACAGCCAGGTATCGAAGCGCGCCTTGCCGTTGTACTGGCTGCCGCGCAGCAGCACCCGCATCCATGTCTCCTGGAAGAGGTCCTCGGCGACCTCGCGCTTGCCGGTCAAAAACAGCAGGTAGCGCAGCAGCCGATGCTGATACATCTCAATCAGGTGGTCGAGAAGCTCGGTGTCCTGGTTCTTCAGGCCGCGGGCAATCGCCGCGTTCTCCCGTGCTGTAGTTTCAGCCTGTTCAGCCGAGATGGCAATCGCCGTGCCGCGCATACCGTTAGAGACGGCAGGTTTCCCGGAAAAGTCTCGGTGGACAGAGGTTATTTCCACATCCCGGCCCTCTGTTTTGCGCCATAACGCCATTCGCACACCCCTCCCGCGGGGAAACCCGAAACTTTGCGACCAAAATGCCCTGGGAAACAGTTCCATAGACCATTCTACGGGCATTTCGCGCGTTTTGGCGAAAACATTCGGCAACGTAAACTCTCTCTATGGAAGTCCTTTACGGCCTGCACCCGGTCGAGGAAGCCGTCCGCTCCGGCGCCCGCAGGCTCGACCGCGTAATGCTGGCCCGCGACCGGAAAGACGCGCGCCTCGACCAGCTCGCCCAGGCCTGCCGCGAGGCCGGCGTCCGCATGACCCTGGAGCCCCGCGAGAACCTCACCCGCGCCGCCCGCACCGACGCGCATCAGGGCGCCGTCGCCCTCGTCCGCGAACGCAGCTTCCTCTCCATCGAGGACCTCCTCGCCGACCTTGAGCGCGACCGCTCGTCTAACTCACGTTTGGACCCAGCACCCACTCCGAACCACTTCTCCCTCGCCCTCGACGCCGTGGAAGACCCCCACAACCTCGGCTCGCTCCTCCGCACCGCCGAGGGCGCAGGCGTCGACGGCGTGATCCTGCCCGAGCGCCGGACGGCTCCTGTTTC
>JAICMT010000266.1 GCA_025929125.1 Acidobacteriaceae bacterium
CCTGGATGGCTGGCCGAGTTCGCATCGGCATCTCCGGATGGAATTACAAGGGCTGGCGCGGCAAGTTCTACCCGCCCCGTCTCCTGCAAAAGCAGGAGCTTGCCTATGCCGCCGGGCTCTTCCCCTCGATCGAAATCAACGGAACGTTCTACGGCCTGCAGCGACCGTCCAGCTTTCTTAGCTGGGGCGAGCAGACGCCGCGAGATTTCGAATTCGCCATCAAGGGCAGCCGCTACATCACTCACATGCTGAAGCTCAAAAATGTGGAGCAGGCGCTAGCCAATTTCTTCGCCTCGGGGCCGCTCGCGCTTGGAGCTAAGCTGGGACCCTTTCTGTGGCAGTTCCCTCCGCAACTCGCTTTCAACGCTGCCCGATTTGAGGAGTTTTTCAGCCTGTTGCCCCAGACGACAACAGCCGCGGCCGAGCTGGCCCGCCGACACGATGAGCGCCTTGATGGCCGAGCCTTCACCGAAGCAATTCGCCACCGACCGCTACGGCACGCGGTGGAGATTCGCCACGATTCCTTCCGCAGCCCGGAGTTTATCCAGCTGCTTCGGCGTTACCGCATCGCCAACGTTGTCGCGGATACGGTCGAGTGGCCGCGCCTGATGGATGTCACTTCGGATTTCGTGTATTGCCGGCTGCACGGCTCCGAGGTGCTGTATACCAGTGGGTACGCGGTTGCGGATCTGGATCTGTGGGCAACGCGGGTTGTGGCTTGGGCGAATGGCAGGGACTGTGACCGCGCCCTTCCTCAAAATGCCTTCGCCTGCGAGGACCCGCCGCTTCGGCGTGCCGCCCGCGATGTCTATGTCTATTTTGACAATGACGCCAAAGTCTACGCGCCGGTCGACGCTCAGAATCTGATCAAGAAGCTGGATGCTCTGCTCCGGGCATGCGATAAACAGCTAGCCAACGGAGGCTAGGCCGGCTGCCGCTTGCCCTGAATCTCGATGTAGCAGTTCACCAGAGCGACAGCTGCTGGCGTGACGCCCTGGATGCGACCCGCCTGACCTAGGGTCCGGGGGCGGACCTTGCCCAGCTTCTCTACCATCTCCCGACTCAGCCCCGAGCAGGCCGTGTAATCGAACCACTCCGGAATTGTGCGGGCCTCATCGCGCTTGAGCCGTTCCATCGAGCGTTTCTGCTGATCGAGGTACCCAGCGTACTTGATCTCTGTTTCCACTGTCTTCATTTCGTTGCGAATTCGTGCGGCAAGCGTCATTCGGTCCGAGACCCAGTCCCTCAACTCCGGCACTTGTGGCAGCAGTTCCCGCAGCACTGGCCAAAGCATTTCTACGGATATCTCTGGCCGCTTCAATGCCTGCGCAAGCGCCTGGCCCTTTGTGCCGGAAAGTTCCGGGATGGCATGAGTCGCTATGTCGGTTACTCGGGTGGTCGCCAGCAGCCGCTCGAACGCCTTTGCGCGCTGCATCCTGGACTCAAAGGCGAACCAAGCGGTGTCATCGATGAGCCCCAGAGTGCGCCCATGTGGAGTAAGACGGCGATCTGCGTTGTCAATCCGCAGATGCAAACGAAACTCCGCTCGCGAAGTGAACATTCGGTACGGTTCTTCGGTTCCCTTCGAGATCAAATCGTCGATGAGGATCCCGGTATATCCTTCTGTCCGATCGATGCTGAAACCCGGAGCTCCTTGGACCCACAGTGCGGCGTTAATTCCCGCCATCAGCCCCTGGCAGGCCGCCTCTTCATAACCGCTGGTGCCATTGATCTGGCCGGCGAGGTATAGACCTTCGTACTTCTTCACCTTCAACGTGCGGTCAAGTTCGGTGGGGTCGATTGCGTCGTATTCGATCGCGTAGCCAGGGCGGAGCATCTCAGCGTGTTCCAGGCCCGGAATGGACCGCACCATAGTGGCCTGTATCTCCATGGGCAGACTGGTGGACATGCCATTGATGTACACCTCGTGCGTATTGAGTCCTTCGGGCTCCAGAAAAAACTGGTGCTGCGTCTTGTCTGGGAAGCGAACGATCTTGTCCTCAATAGACGGACAGTAGCGGGGCCCTACGGCAGAGATACGGCCAGAGTACATCGCCGACCGATGAACATTTTCGCGGATGAGCCGCAGCGTCTCCGGCGTGGTGGTCGCAATATGACAGCTGATCTGCCGAAGCTCCGGAACCCAGGATAATGACTGGGACGAGAATGCATGATTCAACCCGGCACGAAAGCTGAACGGGGTGGGATCACTGTCCCCAGGCTGCTCCTCAAACTTGTCCCAGTGGATGGTTCGGCCGTCCAGCCGTGGCGGAGTTCCTGTCTTCAGCCGGCACTCCCGCAATCCGAGTTTCTTCAAACTCTCGCCCAACAGGACGCTGGCCGGCTCGCCACTCCTGCCAGCGGCATATTGCTCCTCTCCGCAGTGAATGAGACCATTGAGGAAGGTGCCGGTTGTGACAACCACAGCCTGCGCCTGCACCGTGCGCCCATCGCGAAGGCGCACTCCGGTGACCTTGCCACGAAAGTCCTGCGGGTTGTTTTGCGAGGCCGTTTGCGTCTCCAGCACAAGGTCGATAACTTCGGCCTGCTTGATGAACAGGTTGGGCTGATCTTCCAGAACCTGACGCATCTTCACTCGGTACAGGGACTTGTCGCACTGTGCCCTAGGGGACCAGACTGCCGGGCCGCGGCTGGTGTTCAGCAGTCGGAATTGGATTCCGCATGCATCGGCCACTTCGCCCATTACACCGCCGAGCGCGTCCACCTCCCGCACCAGATGACCTTTGGCTATGCCTCCAATTGCCGGATTGCAGCTCATCTGGGCGATCAGGTCCAGATTAAGTGTGAAGATGGCGGTACGCAGTCCCATACGAGCGGACGCCACGGCAGCCTCGCAGCCGGCGTGACCGGCTCCGACAACTAAGACGTCAAACTGTTCGACAAAGGCCATCCTTTCCATTCTACGGAATGGAAGAGGCAGACGAGGAGCAGAAGAGACCAGGGTTGCCAGCTTGAGGAGAAGAAAACGGCAGGGCGGAATGCCCTGCCGTTCTGGTTGATGCGGACTGGAATGCGGTTACTCGGCAGCCATCTCTTCCTGTTCGCCTTCCATTCGCATTGCTTCGAGCTCTCGCTCTTCCGCCTCGATAGCTGCGGCGACCTCGCTCTGGACCTGAGCAGCCGCTTCCTCGAGCTCCGGGGAGAGCGCGACGTTGCGGTAATACTCCATGCCCGTACCCGCCGGAATAAGGCGT
Source organism: Acidobacteriaceae bacterium (assembly GCA_025929125.1). GTDB lineage: Bacteria > Acidobacteriota > Terriglobia > Terriglobales > Acidobacteriaceae > Edaphobacter. The sequence continues at coordinate 3,216 of JAICMT010000266.1, forward strand.
CCGACGATGACGTTTTCCTTCAGGCCGCGCAGGGTGTCGACCGCGCCGTTAATGCTGGCCTCGGTGAGCACGCGCGTGGTCTCCTGGAAGCTCGCCGCCGAGATGAAGCTGTCGGTGGAGAGCGACGCCTTGGTGATTCCGAGCAGAAGGGAACGGCCCATGGGCGGACGTCCACCATTCATGAGAACGCGCTGATTCTCCTCGTTGAACCGGAAGCGATCGGTCTGCTGCTCGAGCAGGAAGGACGAATCGCCTACTTCCTCGATCTTGACCCAGCGAAGCATCTGCCGAACTATGACCTCGATGTGTTTGTCCGAGATGGCCACACCCTGCAGGCGATAGACCTCCTGGATTTCGTTGACGAGATAGGTCTGCAGCGCGCGCTCGCCCAGCACCTCCAGGATGTCATGCGGGTTCCGGGGACCGTCGATAAGGGCATCGCCGGCGCGGACGCGCTCGCCTTC
>JAICMT010000059.1 GCA_025929125.1 Acidobacteriaceae bacterium
GTGGGTTACCTTGGACGCCTGGTCGGAACCTCGATAGCGGCCTGATTGCTGGAGGCGCGGCTCTCCGCGTGGAGCAGTTTCCGCTTGCGGTCGAGTCCCCAACGATAGCCGGTAAGTGCCCCATTCTGCCCGATCACGCGATGGCAGGGAACTGCGAGCGCGACGGGGTTGGAGCCGATGGCTGTGGCAACCGCGCGCACCGCAGAGGGACGGCCGAGCTCACGCGCCACATCGGAGTAGCTGCGCGTTTCGCCGCGAGGAATCTGCTGAAGAGCCTTCCACACGCGCTGCTGGAAGGCAGTTGCGCGAACATCCAGTGGAAAGCTCGTGGCCAAGGGGTGCTCGGTCATTTGGCTGAGTGCGTATTGAAGGGCCTGCTTCAGCAAACCGCCCGCCGCGGAATCGCCTTTGAGCTGCGCATTGGGAAACCGTCCGCGCAGATCAGACACTGCTTCGTCCTCTGAGTTCGCGAATGCGATGCTGCAGATGCCGACCTGGGTGGCGGCGACGAGCACTCGTCCCAGCGGCGATCGCGCAGTGGCGTATCGAATCTCGGTTCCTGCGCCTCCGCTGCGAAGTCGCTTCGGCGTCATGCCAAGTGCCTCGTCGCTCCGTTCATAGAGGCGGCTCGAGGAGCCGAAGCCCGCTTCGTAGATTGCGTCTGTAATTCGTGTGGCAGAATTCTGCTTTGCGCCACTGGGATCCTTGCGACCCCGGCTACTGGCGGCTCGATTGACGCCGGGAGAAAGCGTCTTCTGGAATCGCTGGATCCGCTGCGCGCGCGCGAACTCCTGCGGGCTGACCCCGAGCACACGTCGAAATGCACGGAGCACCGTCAGACGGCTGGCTCCGGTGACGCGCGCCAGATTCTCAAGGCGGACGTTTTCCCCGGGGCTACTCAGCAGATACTCGACAGCGGCTGCAACCAGCCCCGCCTGCGGATCAGGTTCGGACGCCGGGCGGTCTGGTTCGCATCGCTTACAGGGACGAAAGCCCGCCTGCTCTGCCGCTTCGGAGGTGGTATAGAAAGACACGTTGCCGCGCGCTGGACGGCGGCTTGGGCATCCCGGACGGCAGTAGATGCGGGTGGTCTTAACGGCGTAGAAAAACTGTCCGTCGGAGCTGCGGTCGCGGCTCAGCACCTGCTGCCAGCGCTCGGCGGAGTTATCCGTACGCTCCCGGGCGGCCGGCGTTCGAGGTAGTTCAGCGGGGTTGCTACTCTGTGGTGCTTGCATATCGTGTGCCTGCGCTCCTGTTAGTATCCTCTGCCGGACGCGGGTTGGCGACACTCCGCAGATTTCACCAAACTCGATGAAGTAACATCGGTTTGTCGGGAGGAGATCGATTCGCGTGGAGCGGAGGGAGCCCAATCAAGTCGCGAGGCTTCTGCTCGCTGTGGTGGTATGCTCGGCGGTCTTCGGCGATTACTGGGAGTACAGCCGGCAATACCATTTGAACTCCGACACCTGGATGGATGTGATCCGGGGCACCGCCAGTGCACCGCAGCAGTACAGAATCGGAGTGCCATGGCTGGCGAACACGATCGCCCACCACGCTCACCTTGGGCTGCGGCATGGATTCACGCTGCTGGATTTAGCCGCCGGCCTGATTGCGGCATTCCTGCTGTATGGTTTGTTCGAGCGCTCGGAAGTGTATCGGCGGGCTTCGATTGCCGGCCGCTGGATGGGCGCGGCGACCTTCCTGTTTCTCCTGCACCTCTACCTGAGTTGGATCACCTGGTACCAACGGCCGGAGACGCTGCCAAGCGCGTGCATGCTGGCCGGAACGCTGGTGCTGGCTTCTGGTGACGCGGCGAGGCTTGGAAGACGCGCCAAAGCCCTTCGCATTGCCGGCATGCTCGTGCTCACAGCGGCGCAGGGCTTTATACGGGCGGACGTGGCCTTCTCGGTGCATCTTGGATTCTTGCTGCTAGGCCTGACGCGATTCGGAGACGGCTTTGCGCTGGGCAGAAGGATCCAGGCGATCACAAGTGCAGCGGCGGTGCTTTTGGCCGGAGGAATCCAGTACTACCTGATGCATGTCGTCTATCCGCATGCCACCTACGGAGCAACACCGGTCCTTGAAATTCGACAGAACCTGACGAACCCACTAGGAATGACGGCGATCCTTCTGTTCATGATTCCGTGGATGTGGCTTCTGTGGCTCGCAGCGAAGGGGCGAGCCGTGGTGGATCCCGCAGGAATGGGCGTGCTGGTTGGCTCCGCAATTTTCTTTGTGATGTGGCTTACGGTGGCGCGGCTGGAAGAGGTCCGAATCTTTCTGCCGTATGCGGTGGCTCTGATTCCGTTCACGGCAAACTGTGCCATCGCGCGGTTTGCAATGGCCGAACCGACGCCCGTGGGCACGGCTCGAGATCGCGTGCGCCGGGCCTAACGTCAGATGGATCGAGCCGCTCAGGTCTCCGGGTTCAGTGTCGCCGTTCTTTGAACGGGCGTGCGCGGCCCAATGAACTCAGGTTGGAGCGGCTTTGGCGGGCCCAGCGCAAGTATCGCGAAGTAAGGCGCGATCCATGCGGCAAAGTAGGCGCAAAAGACGACGATTTCAATCCCGAACGTGACCAGATAGATGGTGCCGTTGAGCGCTCCCTCTGGAGCGCTGTGGGTGAGCTGCGCTAATACCAGCAATCCCCAGGGAGTGGATCGAAGGTCTCCGAACACGGTGTCGTAGACCACGAACAGCATCAGCCATAGCATCGGAGCAACCACCAGGAGCGACCTCCAGCCGTCGAGGTGATAGGCCTCCGCGGTGGGGCTGAAGGAGATGCCCGTGGAGAAGTCGTACGGGTTCATGTGTCCTAATTCATGTGCATAGGTATTGCCGAGGTTGAAGCTAGGTTTGTCCGGCCAAATGAAGTGAGGGATGACGTTTCCGGCCGTCAGCAGCAGCGGCGAATAGCCAAATTTGCGTCCCTGGTGGGTGATGTCCACCAGAGGATCATCGACCGATATGAACTGAAGGCGATCCCAGAAGCCTTGCGCGGTGTTGTAGTACGTCGGGATTCCAGGGTCCTCCTCAAAGTTGCTGCGGAGCTCAGTCGGCTTGCTCAGGAGCTTATAGGCGAGGGCCATTTTGTCCGCGCTGGTCATCTCGGGCCGCAGGAATCGCCTGCCATACTGCGCATACGGAACCAGCAGAAAGAAAATAAGAAACACTCCTCCTGCCACTGACAGAATCTGAATCAGGCTCATCCGATATCGCAGAGCGCAAACAGGCAGGATCCAGCAAAGCAGGGGCGTCAGCATGCCTTGTTTGGAGAAGTTCGTGATTCCGTAAAAAAGGAAGGCGTAACCGCCGCCGATCAGAATGGCAAAGTTCACACTCCTCGTTCCGCCGCTCTCTTTGATTTCGTAGATCACGCCAAGGATGATTCCGAGCGGGATCAGCAGATTGAGCTGGGTAAATGCAGCATTGAGTCGCAGTCCAGCCTCGCCCATGAGCGCGATCGTAAGTCCGCCGAGGGAGCCGACGACCATGCATCCCACTGAGGCGCGATACATATTCCGATGGTCCAGCACGTTCTTCAGCAGCGGGGTACGGCGCGCGAGCTTCTTGCTCAGGAAGGCCGCAGCCGCCATCCCGCTGATGCCACCTAGATACACGAGGATGTCGATTTTAGGGACGCTGAGGTTGGTTTCTCCGGGTTCGCCCAGGTAGGCCTTGTAGGTGACGCCAACGATGAATACCAGCAGAGAGTAAAAGAAAATATAGGCGCCGGCAGTTCGCGCAAGGCCGCCGCCGAGATTGAATCCGAAGGCGGCAATCAGGATGAACGCAACACACCCGGCGCTGAAGTAGAGCGCCGTGCCCTCCAACTGCTGGACGACAAAAAGCGCGGATGCGAAGACGGCGACACCCGGGAGGGAGACTCGCTCTGGGAACGGAATTCGCACGCAGCGCTGTTGCAAGTTTAGCAGGGATGGCGGCTCGGCCAACGTGAACGAGACTGGTTCCAATACCTTCGCAACGCAGCAAATTGCTTTGATTTAGGCGGTTTGATCCCTTATGGTATGAGCCAGTGACGGCCCGGCAGAGACATGATTCATAACGGGGAAGCAGCCCTTGGCGACGATCTGCGGAAAGCACGCGAGCTACGCGGCATCGCGATTGAACGCATCTGCGAGCTGACCAAGGTTCCGGCGAAACACATCCGCGCCCTCGAGGCGGGCAACCTCTCGGAGATCCCCGGCGGAGTCTTCCGTCGCGGCTTTGTGCGCAGCTACGTGGGAGCGCTTGGCCTGGATGAGGTCCGTTGGATGAAGCGGTTTGACGAGGTCTGCCGGGAAAGCGGACTCGCCGGAGGCACTGACGCCGACTGGGTCCAGTTTGCCGAGAACGTGAAGAATGCCCGTCCTCCAGGCTCGTCGGGCCGTGCCGTCCGCGGGACCGGAATCGCGCTGCTGTTGATTGCGCTGCTGGCTACGGCCTGGTGTGGCTGGAGGCTCTGGAAACACAAGAAAGTATTGCCGCACCGCTGGCATCGATCCAGGCAGGCGCCGCGGACGAACGCAGCTGCAGGTCATTTTCAACCGCTGTTTTCTTCCATTGAATGCACGGATGTGTGCCTTCAGGTACGTTTTGCGCGTTCGGGCGGAGTTGCTTTGTCGGCCATCCATTCCAGAAGGTAAAATTGTGACGTTGCCCTGTTGGCGGCAAAGATGCAGTGGAGGGTAGTTTGTCGAAACGCGACCGCTTTTTATTTACCAGTGAATCGGTGACCGAGGGTCACCCGGATAAGATTGCCGACCAGATCTCGGACGCCATTCTGGACGCCTGCCTCGCCGAAGACCCGTTCAGCCGGGTAGCCTGTGAGACCTTGACCTGCACGGGATTAGTCGTCATCGCCGGCGAGATCACAACCAAGGCCTATGTCGATTTCCAGAGCATTGTCCGGGGAACGGTAGGCTCCATCGGTTACAACAATGCGCTCTACGGCTTCGACTCCAATACCTGCGCCGTCATTTCGACCATCAACAAGCAGTCGGGCGACATCGCGATGGGCGTGGATACCGGCGGCGCGGGCGACCAGGGCATGATGTTCGGATACGCCACGAACGAAACACCGGAGTTGATGCCGACCCCGATCTCGCTCGCGCACAAGCTCACGGAGCGCCTATCCGACGTTCGCAAATCGGGTCTGATGGCCTATCTTCGTCCGGACGGCAAGAGCCAGGTGACGGTGGAGTACAACGCAGAACAAAAGCCCGTTCGCGTGGACGCAGTGGTCATCTCCACCCAGCACGCGGAGACGGTGAGCAATGACGAACTGCGCGGAGATATCCTGAAGCACGTGATTCAGGCCGTGATTCCGGCCAATCTGCTGGACGAGAACACCAAGTACCACATCAACCCGACCGGCCGCTTCGTGATTGGCGGCCCGATGGGAGATACCGGCCTGACCGGCCGCAAGATCATCGTGGACACCTACGGCGGCATGGGCCGGCACGGCGGCGGCGCATTCAGCGGCAAGGACCCGACAAAGGTCGACCGCTCTGCGGCGTACATGGCACGGTACGTGGCCAAGAACATTGTGGCCGCAGGTCTCGCCGACCGCTGCGAAGTGCAGCTTGCCTACGCAATCGGAGTCGCTGAGCCGGTAAGCGTGCTGGTGGACACCTTTGGGACCGGCACAATCGCTGAAGACAAGCTTGAGGCGCTGGTGCGCGCGAATTTCTCGCTCACGCCGAAGGGCATCATCGACAGCCTGCAGCTTCGCAGACCGATTTACAAGCAAACCGCGGCCTACGGGCACTTCGGGAGAAGCGGCAAGGAATTCTCCTGGGAGGCGACTGATAAGGCGGAGGCGCTGAAGGCAGGCGCCAAGCAGGCGGTTTCCGCGTAAGCGACTGTAAGCTCCGAAACGAGTAAGGGCGGATCGCATGCGGTCCGCCCTTGTTGCATATGGGGCTGTTGCGGAGGGTGAGGATGCGTCGGCAGCTGCCACCGTGGGCCATGGGACTTGCGATCGCACCGCTGGGCTTTTATTACGGCTTCATCTCCGCCGCGATGCCCATCCTGCTTTCGGCGCGCAATGTCAGCGTTGAAGACATTTCCCGCGTATCCTTCCTGGCATTTTCGCCCACGTACTGGGCCTTCCTGCTCTCTCCCGTTCTCGACATCGGCTTCACCAAGCGCACCTACGCGCTGCTGTTTGCCGCGCTTGCGGCGGTCTGCCTGGCTCTTTCGACACTTCTCACGGCCAACCTGGTGGCGTTCACCGCAGTGCTCACCGCGGGCTGCACCGCAGCGGTCCTTTTCGGCAACGCGCACCAGGGCTGGATGCCGGACGTTGTTTCGGATCACTACTATTCCCAGGTCGGCGCCACCACAAACATTGCGAACCTTGGTGCTGCTGGACTCTTTACCACTATTGCGGTGGTGCTGGTGCGCACCCTGCCGCCGGTTGCGGCCGCTGTGCTGCTGGCCCTGACCGTTGTTGCACCCACGGTTCTTCTGTTCTTCATTCCTCTTCCGGACCGGCGGACGCGCGGTGCGTTGGAGACGTTCCGCACGTTCTTTCAGGACCTTCGCCGCGCAATCGCCCGCCCCGGCAGCATTCTCGCGCTGGTCTGTTTTCTGTCTCCCACGGCGTGCTTCGCGCTCACCAACCTCTTCTCGGCGCTGGGCGTGGATTTTCATACTCCGGAGAGCCGCATGACCGCGATTTCGGGCGTAGGTGTGGCCATCGCATGCTCGGTTGGCTGTCTGGCCGGGATCTGGCTGACTGGCCGGTTTCAGCGCAGGAAGGTGTATTTGCTGACGGGTTTCGGCGGAGCTGCGGCCGCTCTTGGCTTGATTCGGGTCCCGCATACATTTGTTTTCCTCGCAGTCGGCGTCCTGACCTACGTGTTCTTCCAGGGAATCAACTACACGGCATTGTCCTCGCTCTGTTTTGAGATCGTCGGCCCTGCGAATCCGCTGGCTTCGACGCAGATGGCGGTGCTCTCTGCCGCGGCGAACGTGCCCATCACCTATATGACGCGTGTGGATGGCCATTTCCACACTGTCTGCGGGCTCAATGGAATGCTGCTGGTGGATGCCGGGTCCAGTATCGTTGTGGGAACGGTGCTGCTGATAATTCTGAGAAGGTTTGCGGCCCCTGGAACCCCCGCAAGCGGCCAAAAAATGTCTGCCACAGCTCAGTTGGGCGGCTGAGGGGCTTCATGGCTGCATCCTATGCAGAGACTCCTCCGACAGGACACCCATGTTCATCAAGTCCGCATTCGAAATCCGCTTCGAATTGGCGTGTCCCACACCCATGATCGCCATGCTGCATCTGCACCCTTCGCTCGCGGCGAAGCTGCGGGCTGGCGACGAGTTGCTGATCGAGCACGAAGCGGCAGCGGGCGTTGCAGGCTTCCCAAGGCGCGTTCAGGCATCGGAGTATTCCGATTCCTTCGGCAACCGGTGCTCGAGATTTGTCGCGCCTGCAGGGCTGATACGGCTCGGTGGCATGAGCGTCGTCGAGATGGAAGAGGCCGCCGATCCCGCGCCGACAGACGCGGAGCAGCATACAGTACAGGAGCTGCCCCATGAGGTGCTGCAGTTCCTGCTGTCCAGCCGCTACTGCGAGGTGGACCGGTTTGTGGCGGTGGCAAATGATCTGTTCAGTGGGTTTCCGGCAGGTGGCGCGCGTGCGCTGGCCATTCGCGACTGGGTGCATCAGAAGGTGAACTTCA
>JAICMT010000032.1 GCA_025929125.1 Acidobacteriaceae bacterium
GATGCCTATATTGCTGAGGCCGCCGAATTCGCGAAGCCGATCCTGAGCCATCTTCGCGAAGCAGTCCATCAAGTCTGTCCGGATGTTGTTGAAGAAATGAAGTGGGGAAGGCCCTTCTTCGTCCATCGAGGCGTCATTCTCTGCGGCATGGCCGCATTCAAACAGCATTGCTCGTTTATGTTCTGGGGAGCGGAGATAAGAGAACTCCTCCGCCAGGACGGCCTGCTCGAAGGCGACGGAATGGGAAGCTTCGGGAAAATCGCAAGCCTCCACGACCTGCCACCCGAACGGAAGATGCGGGGGTTTCTTCGTCGGGCGGTCGCCTTCATCGATGAGGGTCAGGGGCAGACGTTCATGGCCGCAAGCCGTAAGCCAGCCAAGCCGCCCAAGGCCGCGCCCGTGCTACCTCCCGAGTTTCTGAGTGCGTTGAAAAAGAACACCGCGGCCAGCAAGGTCTTTGCGGCTTTCAGTCCGAGTTGCAGGCGCGAGTACGTGGAGTGGATCGCCGAAGCAAAGAAGACCGAGACCCGCGACCGGCGTATCCAACAGGCCGTAGGCTGGATCTCCGAAGGTAAGCAGAGAAACTGGAAGTACATGGCGGGCCCGAGCTAAACGACCGGCTGACCTGATCCTCGAAACGGGAGCAAAATCCATGCGCGCATCAAGACTCTTCGCTCTGCTCTCATTCGCTGGCGTGGCTCTCACCGCGCCGGCCCAGCAGCCTGCAACTTCCATTTCGCCGGCTGCCGCACCGCACTCTACTGCAACTGCGATCCGGCAGAACGATCCCTGCAAGCAGGGCTCCATCGCTCCCAGGCGCGACCCCTACTCCCCCGGATTCGTACCGGCAGCCGAGATCGCGGATGGCCAGGTTCCTCCTGCGGAACGCGACGGCAACTTCGTCATCGGCCCGACGCATCGTCCCGCGCCCGAGACTCTTCCGCAAGATGGCGTCCCGCACGGCACTCTCTCTGAATTCAAGATGGAGTCCGCCGACAGCAAGCTCTATCCGGGAATAGTGCGCGAGCCCTGCACGTTTGGTACGCCGGACCCGGCGGATCCCGCCAAAATGGTCGTGACTACCAGCCATCCCGGTCCTTACACCCGGGAGGTTGGCGTCTACATCCCGAAGCAGTATGTGACCGGCACGGCCGCACCGTTCATGGTCGGTGCAGACGGCATCGATCACACTATGCCCATCATTCTCGACAACCTCATCGCTGCTCACAAGCTTCCTCCCCTCATCTTCATCTCCATTTCAAATGGAGGAGGGGATGCGCAGGGAAGCGAGCGTGGGCTTGAGTACGACACCATGTCAGGCAGGTACGCCGAGTGGGTTCAATCCGAGGTCCTCCCCCTTATCGAATCCAAATACAACGTGAAGCTCACCACCGATCCCGAGGGCCGAGCGACCATAGGCTCCAGTTCCGGGGCCTCCTGCGCTCTCGCCATGGCCTGGTATCACCCAGAGTGGTACCACCGCGTGCTCAGTTACTCCGGCACCTTCGTCAATCAGCAGTGGCCCACTGATCCGGCGGTCCCGCATGGCGCATGGGAGTTCCACGAGCATCTGATCCCGTCGAGTCCCGCCAAGCCCATTCGCATCTGGATGGAGACAGGGGACCGCGACCTCCTCAATCCCAACACGCTGCGCGACAATATGCACGATTGGGTGGTAGCCAACGAGAACATGGCTCGCGTCCTCGCCGCCAAGGGGTACCACTACCAGTTCGTCTTCGCGCGCAACGCGGGTCACTCCGATCGCGCCGTCCGCATGCAGACCGAGCCAGAGGCACTCGAGTACCTTTGGCTCGGCTATCCCATCTCCAAATAGCATTTCCAAGGAGCAGTCCGCAGAGCTGCTATTCGTAGCGAAGCGCCTCAATCGGGTCCAGTTTCGAGGCCCGGATTGCAGGAATCATTCCGCTCACCAGCCCTACTACCACCAGGATCGCCGTCGCCACAATGAGCGACAGGGGCGAAATCAGCAACCGAATGTCCGCCGCTTCGGCATTCTTGGCAAGCGCGCTGTAAAACGTTATCCGTCCTGCGAGCATGGAGACCAGCACCGCCAGTCCGATTCCCAATAGCCCACCGACACCTGTAATCGCCATCGCCTCGGCCATGAACTGCAGCAGAATGTGCCTCCGCCTCGCGCCCAGCGCCTTCTCTACTCCAATTTCGCGGGTCCTCTGCTGCACGGCCACAAGCATGATGTTCATCAACCCGATGCCGGCGATCCCTAGCGTCAGCGCCCCTACGAGCGACAGCAGCACATTCAGCGCAATGGTCAGAATGCTGAATTGCTTCAGTTCTGACATCAGATTTGCCACATAGACTGCATTGTGGTCCGACGGACGAAAGTGGTGGGCCGCGGCCAGCGTCTCCCGCACCGCCTTTTCTACCATCATGTTGTCGCCCGTATAGCCAAGCCATATCCCGCTGAGGTAATGCGTATCCACCAAGTCGCTCATGGTGTTGAACGGGATATACACCTGCCGGTTGACGTTGTTCTGATCGCCCTCCTGCATCTTCGGTTTCAAGACCCCGATCACCGTGAAAGCGACGCCGTTCAGCCGGACCGACTCTCCCAGCGCCCACCCGCCCGAAAAGAGCTTTGTCTTTGCCTCTGACCCCAGCACGCACACGTGTGCCCGTTGCTGGTTCTCCATGCCGTTGAAGATCCGCCCCTGGTCCGGCTCCAGCTTCATGAACTCCGCATAGACTGGCCGCACCCCATTCACCGGCCATGAGTAGGAGTGGAGGTCCGTCTGCACGGAGACGCCATCCTTATTCGCCACTGGCGAGATTTGCGTGATGCCCGGGACGCTCGCCGAAAGCCGGTCCACATCATCCAGCGTGAAGCGTACCTTCACACCTGCTTTGTCTCCGCCCGCTTGCTGGCTGGTCTTACCCGGGAACACGCCGATGGTATGTGTCCCCCACTGCTCGAAGATCGCCTGGATCGCCCGGCCGAACCCGGCACCGTAGGCCAGCAGCAGCACCACAGTCGCGATTCCCCACGCCATGCCCACCATCGTGATCGCGGTGCGCCGCCGGTTGAACAGCATCGCCTCCCACGCCTGCAAGAGAATGTCCTTCAGCATCGGCTCTCCTACTCGCGCCGCAGCGCCTCAATCGGGTCCAACGCGGCGGCTTTGCTCGCCGGATAGAGTCCCGCGGCCACGCCGCTGAGCACCAGGCATCCTAAAGCCAGCCCTGCCGACCACGGCACCAGACGCGGCGGATCAAACCCCGGCATCTTGTTCGTCAGAAACTGTTGCAGCACCCACATGAACGCCGCCGAGATCGCAATCCCAATCAAGCCGCTGATGCCGGTCAGCAGCAGCCCCTCCCAGAAGAACTGCGCCACAATGGACCGCTTCGTCGCTCCGATCGCCTTCAGCAACCCGATCTCCCGAGTCCGTTCGGTCACCGATACCAACATGATGTTCACGATCCCGACCGCGCCCAGCCCCAGAGTCACAATGCCCACCCCGCCCAGAAACACATCCATCCCATCGAAGATTGCTCCTACCATCCTCTCTTCCTCAATCGAGTCGAACTGGTCGAAGGCGTCGCGCATGGAAGGATCGAAGCCATGCCGCGCTGCAATCACGCGGTCGGCAGCGGCCAGAGCCGCACTCGATTCCCCTCGTACCGTCGGCTGAAACTGGATGGAAGTCAGTGCGTCCGGGTCGATGTTGTCCCCCTTGAGGGGAAACAGCTCATGCATCGTGGTCACCGGAATGTAGATCCGCTGGTCCGGCCCATCATCATCGCCGCGGCTGATCTTGTCCGCCGTTCCTATCACTAGAAACTCCGTCCCATTGATCGTGATGCTCTCGCCCAGCACCGGCCTGCCCGGGAACAGCAGTTGCGACGCCTTCAACCCAAGCACCGCAACCCGCCGCCGCGAAGCGACGTCGTCGTTACGGATAAACCGTCCGTGCACGATCGGCAGGTTCTTCACCGCCGCGTAATTCGGCTCCACTCCAATTACCCGGTTGCTCCCATTGCTATACGGGCTGACCTGGTACAGGTCGCCGCGCCCCAACTCCACCGTCACTGCTCGCAGCTCCGGCAGCTTCCGGAGCGCCTCTTCATCTCCAGTTGTCAGCTGGTACGGTCGCAGTCCGGTGTGCTGGTTTGGCAGCGCCGGCACGGTCCCGTTGTACATCATGATGATGTCATTGCCCAGCTTAGAGAGGTTCTTGTGCTGACCGGACCGGAATCCTTCGCCGAGTCCCACCAGCACCAGCAGCGAACCCACCCCCCACGCTATCCCGAACATGGTCAGAAACGTACGCAGCTTGTTCGCGGCAATCGCGCGGAATACCTGCCCGAGGATGTCACCAAAACTCTGCATCGCACCTTGAAAGAACTGCTGATGAATCATACGCAGCAAGGCCCACGCGGGTTCCTGCATCTCCGAAAGCGGAACAAATCCCGTCGCCTATGCGTACATTCAAACGTCCAACCCGCACGGGTCCGGGATGCTTACGTCGCGCAGCAAACTATTGCGCATTCAGGGAGGTAGCTGGTGGCAGCATCCAAAAAGAGAAAGCGCGTCTGGATCTGGGGAGCCATTGCTCTCGTTCTGGTCCTCGCCATAACAGGTGCTGCGCTTGCGCGCCTCGCCAGAGGCTCCTCCATTGACCCGAACCGCATTGCAAAGGTCACCCGGGGCGATGTCGCCCGCTCTGTGGTCGCTACCGGCAAAATACAGCCCATCACCAAGGTGGAAGTCAAGAGCAAGGCATCCGGCATCGTCGAGAAGCTTTTTGTTGATATAAACCAAGTGGTCCACAAAGGCCAGCCTCTCGCGCAACTGGATCAGCAGGAAATTCTCGCCCAGGTGGAGGCGCAGAAGGCCCAGCTCGCCGCTGCCGAGGCCAACGTTAGCACCAACCAGGCCAACATCGATGAGGATAAGGTCAACGCCGCTGCGCCCGACCTGCCGATGTACAAGGCCTCGCTAGACCGCAGCCAGGACCTCCGCAAGGCCGGCATCGTCAGCCAGCAGTCCTACGATGACACGAACCGCGACTATCTTGCCGCGCTCACCCGCCGGGATGCGGCCCGTGCCCAGGTTGGCGTCGATACCGCCAAGCTGAAGCAAGCGCGCGCCCAAGTCATGCAAAGCCAAGCCAGCCTCAAGCAGCTCGAGGAACAGCTCAGTTACACCATCATCACCGCCCCGATGGACGGCGTAATCCTGTCTCGCGACGTCGAAATCGGCGACGCGGTCAGTTCCATCCTAGTGCTCGGGTCAACCGCCACTCTCATCATGACCGAAGGCGACATCAATCAGGTCTATGTTCAGGGGAAGGTCGACGAGGCTGACATCGCCCATGTCTATCTTGGACAGCGCGCTCGCATCAAGGTCGAAAGCTTCCGCGACCGGATCTTCAACGGCAAGGTCACCAAGATCGCCCCCCTCGGCGTCGAAAAGGACAATGTCACCACCTTTGAGGTGCGCGTCTCCATCGATAACTCCAAAGGTGAGCTCAAGGCCAACATGACTGCCAACGCCGAGATCCTGCTCGACGAGCACAAAAACGTCCTCACCGTTCCAGAGAATGCCGTCAGCTACGACAATCAGAAGAACGCCTCCGTGGAAGTGCCTGACCCAAATCAGAAATCCGGGACCCGCAAAGTTCCCGTCCAGGTCGGGCTGTCCAATGGCTCCGTCACCGAGGTACTCGCCGGCCTCAAAGAAGGCGATAAAGTGGTCCTCAACCAGTAATGGGTGTCCCGGTGAGAGCAGCGACCCTTCCCCATTCATTGGCTGTGTCTGAATCGGCGTTTCAATCGCAGTTGGCGAATGTCTTCGCACCCCAGCTAAGAGCTAGAACCAGTGGATCACCCCGCGATGAGCAAGCGCAGGTCGCGCAGATTCTGCCCCGTTGGCCCCGTCTGCAGAATCGCGCCCCGGCTCCGCAGATAACCATAGGCGCGAAACCCGTTCAGCGCCTCCAGCGCTCCTGCTTCCGCCGTTGTCTCATCCACCACCGCGCCCGCTGCCGGACTGTTTCCATCCACTCCGTCTGATCCGCCCGAGAGCGCCGCGATTGGAGCATCCGCCGCGCCGAGCAGCGTGGCGAGATAGAGTGCCCACTGCTGATTGCGCCCACCCTGCGCATCCTGGGGAAGCCCTGCCGGAAGGACTACCGACACCTCGCCACATGAAATCACGCACACCTGGCCGTGCTCGCGCCTCTTCTGCCGCAGCCGCTCCAGCAGCCACTGCGCCGACTTCTCATAGGGCCAGTCATCGCACCCATTTTCAACTACCGCCGCAAATCCCATCGCCTCTGCCCGAGCCACTGCGGCCTTCTCGAGTTCGGCGCTGCTCAGCAACACATGCGTGCTGGGCTTCAGTTCGCCCGGCTTGGGCGTCTCGGCGATCTCTCCGGCAAAAAATATTCGCACCCGGGCAGGGAAGCGCTCCTCCATCCCAAACCGACGCAGGATCTCGCGGCACTCCTCGCTCGTGCTCGGATCCGGAAGCGTGGGCCCGGAGGCAAGCGCATCCAGTCGTCCGGGCGGCACATCGCTCACAAAAAGAGATACCTGACGCGCTGCACCTGCGGCCAGGGCAAGCCGTCCGCCCTTTACCGCGGAGAAGTGCTTCCTCACGCAGTTCATCTCCACGATGGAGGCACCGCTCGCGACCAGCGCCCGATGAAACCCCACCGTATCCTCCAGCGAAATCTCTGAATCGAGCGGGAGCTCCATCATGCTCGACGCACCGCCGCTCACGAGAAAAACGCACAACGTTCCGGCCGGGTCTCGCGCCGCGTCGTGCATCAACTCCAGCGCTGCATGCGCTCCGGCAAATGACGCTTCATTCGGCGAGGGGTGTCCCCCCGCGAAAAACGCAAATCCCTCTGGCAGGGTTCCTGGTCTCTCGGGTGCAATCAGCACCCCGCGCACCTCGGATCCTGCAAAGTCGACCGCCCGCAGCAGCGCATCCAGCATCGGAGCCGCGGCCTTGCCCACCGCCAGCACCCCCACGCGTCGCAGCTCGTCCAGCCTGGCAATTGCTTCGCCGTTGATCACAAGGCGACGTACGCCTTCGCTCAATTCCACCTTCACTGCCCGGGAGAATGCGCGCTCGATGCTGCAGTCCTGCAGCGCACCCAGAAAGATCTCCGTCGCCAAGGCTTTCAATGTCTCGCTCACGCCCGCAGTTTACCGGTTTCGGCTCGCAGCCGGGCTGCCAACTCTAGGGGTTTACAATCGGCTCGTTACGGAAAGGGCTTGAAGAGTAAACCTCATGTCGCTGCCTATCCTCATTGCCGTTGTCATCGTCCTTCTTTATCTGCTCAACTCCATCAAGATCCTCAACGAGTACGAGCGAGCCGTCGCCTTCACCCTGGGCCGTGTCTCCGCGCAGCCTATGGGGCCTGGCGTCATTTTCGTCTTTGCACCCTTCCAGCGCATCGTCCGTGTCTCGCTTCGCCAGGAAGCAATGGAGGTGCCTGCGCAGGACATCATTACCCGCGACAACGTCACCCTCAAGGTCAACGCCGTCATCACCCTTCGCGTCGTGGACCCCGTCCGCGCCGTCATCGAGGTCACCAACTACATCTACCAGACCTCCCAGTTCGCGCAGACCACCCTGCGCTCGGTCCTTGGCGAGGTTGAACTCGACGAGTTGCTCGCCCACCGCGATCGCCTCAACCAGCGTATCCAGACCATCATCGACGGCCACACTGCGCCTTTTGGACTCAAGGTAGTCTCGGTAGAGGTCAAGCAGGTCGACTTGCCGGAATCCATGCTCCGCGCGATGGCCAAGCAGGCGGAAGCCGAGCGCGAGCGGCGCTCCAAGATCATCCATGCTGAAGGCGAGTTCAACGCGGCGCAGAAGCTGGTCGATGCCGCCGCGCTGCTCGCCACGCAGCCCATGACCCTGCAGCTCCGCTATCTGCAAACCCTGACCGAAATCGGGGTCGAGAAGAACACCACTATCGTCTTCCCCTTGCCCATCGAGTTCATGACCATGCTCAACAAGCTAAGCGGCTCAATCCCAACGCCACCCTCCCCATGACCGGCATGACAGCCTTGCCCCGCACCCAATCCGTCACTAACCAAACCGCCACCGCCCGTAGATAATCATTTACGGCGCCCATGAACCACCTGCTCGAACCCGATCTCGAATCCGGCACCCACGACTACGCACAGGACCGCGAGATCTCGCTTGGCCTCGGCACCATTCTCGGGCTTTTCTTCGTGCTCGCGCTCATCTGCGCCTGCTTCTTCGGTTTCGGCTACTCGGTTGGCCGCCGTTCCGCTCTCGCGGCTGCTATTCCCGCAACCGTGATCCCTACGCCCGCCACCAACGGCGCAACCAAGCCGTCCGCCGGCAGCGCCGTGCCGACCGCTTCCGCGGCTGAGACTCCCGCCGCCCCGGTCAGCATTCCCGCGGACGCAGCCATGGCCGCCGCGCCCAAACCTCAGATTTCCCAGGTTCCTGCCGCGGCAGCCGTCCAAGGTACTGCTCCCGTTGGCGTCGGCTCCTTCATGGTGCAGGTCGCTGCCGTCTCCAGCCAGGATGTCGCCGATATCGAGGTCTCCGCGCTGAAGAAGGATGGGTACGCCGTCGTCGTCCGCCACGAGCCCCAGGACAAGCTGCTCCACGTGCAGATCGGCCCCTTCGCCGATAAGAAGGATGCCGAGGCCATGCGCCAGCGCGTTATCGGAGACGGCTTCAACGCCATCGTTAAATAGCACCCAGCTCCGACGCAATCCTGTCCAGTTGATATCCGTGGTGCACCATGTGCACCTCAAAGAACCGCAGCACCTGCTCGAAGCTCATCCACCCGGCCACCGGATGCCGGAACACTCCGCCGAGGCATCCCTCCGTTCTCCCGGCCAGCGTCTGAAGCTCTAGCCGCGCTGCATCCCATCGCGCTGCAACCTCGCTCAGCCCTAGGCTCTCGCAGGGCAGTATCTCCTTCACTGCATCCGGCACCTTCACCCGGCCTGGCGAGAGAAACCTGCGCTCCACCATGGCAAAGCCCATGCGATCTCGCAGTCCAATGCGCCGCGGGGCAGAAAGGTTCCTTTCCACGACCCCGCAGATACCAACCTCTGTCCGCACCAGATGCTCCAACACCTCGAGCGCGCTCCATCCGCCATCCGCCGGACGCCGCGCCTGCAACTCGTCCGGCCACAGGCCCACACGGTCCAGCAGCACACGCCTCGGCTCTTCGAGCCGCTCAATCCA
Source organism: Acidobacteriaceae bacterium (assembly GCA_025929125.1). Taxonomy (GTDB): domain Bacteria; phylum Acidobacteriota; class Terriglobia; order Terriglobales; family Acidobacteriaceae; genus Edaphobacter. The sequence goes on from JAICMT010000032.1 coordinate 9,236, forward strand.
CTCAGTAGTCATCACTGCTTGCCACAACTCCGCGTCCCCTGCCGACCTATTCCCTACAGGAAATGGCACCTTGGCTGCAAAGATTTCGCCGAAGTATCTAAAATGGCTCGACGTCCAAGTCCGTCCGGAGAGCCTTGATGAGCCTCGCAAGAAGACCAGCCCAACCTGCGCCTTCTCTTGAAAGCGAGTTTAGCTCATCAGATCAGAATCTCCTGTTTTGGACCGGCATGGTAA
>JAICMT010000183.1 GCA_025929125.1 Acidobacteriaceae bacterium
CGGATCCAATCCGAACGTGAACAGTCCGAGCTGTGTCGCGGATCTGCTGGATCGTAATCCAAGCTGCAATCCGGTTCCTCTGCCGGAGCGGTTGTATGCCGGTGGCGCGAACTCTCACCGCGGATTTGGAATTAACAACGCGGGACCGCGCGATCTGCAAACCGGATACCCGGTGGGCGGAAGCGGAGTGTTCGTGAACACCATTGAGTTGCGTTTACCTCCTCCCGTGTTGCCGATCGTAGGCAACAGCGTCAATTTTGTGTTGTTCCATGACTGGGGAAATGTCTATCGCAACGTTTCGGACATCTTCCCCAGCCTGCTGCGCTTTCGGCAGCCCAATCAGCAGACCTGCAAGGCGGTTGGGCCGACCGATGTACCGCCAATTACCACAGCGCAGCCATTTGGGGTGTGCAACTTCAACTATGCATCGCATGCGCTTGGATTGGGGGCACGATATAAGACGCCTGTCGGCCCACTTCGCGTGGACTTCAGCTACAACCTGAACCCGCCGATCTATCCAGTGATTTACGACTTTAACGGTGCGTCCCCCCATTACGCCCAGGCGAGCCACTTCAACTTCTTCTTCAGTATTGGAGAATCTTTCTAGCCATGAGCGTGCGACTGCATATCCGGCTGAGGCGACTGGTGGAACAGGTGCTTGTCGCATGCTTGATGTGCGGGAGTGCCGCCCGAATGCCGGCGCAGCAGGGGACGGGCGCAAGCTCGGGCGCGGCGCAGGCGGTGACGCTCGACCGCGTTGTGGCCATCGTGAACAACGACCTGATCCTGGAGAGCGATGTTGAATCCGAGCGGCGTTTTCAGGCGTTTCAGCCGCTGGGCTCGAACAGGGTTTGGACTCGCGATGAACTGATCAACCGTCTAATCGACCGCGCGCTCATCCTGCAGCAGATTGCAATAGAGCCGGAGGCTCCGGTGACCGAAGCCGAGGTGGATGCGCAGTTGATGCAGTTGCGGAAGACCATCCCTAAATGTGCGGCCTATCACTGCGAAACCGAAGCCGGCTGGGAACGCTTTGTGCAGGACCAGGGGCTGACGTTGCCTGAGTTGCGCGAGCATTGGAAGCTGCGGATGGACGTACTGCGGTTTATCGAAGAGCGCTTCCGGATGGGAATCCGGATCACCCAGCAGGAGATCGATGATTACTACAACAAGACTCTGATACCGCAGTACCAACAGCAGAACGCGAAGGCTCCTCCGGAAAATACGATCCAGGACAAGATCCAGGAGATACTCCTGCAGCAGCAGGTCGACAAACTGCTTGACGACTGGCTTTCGGCACTGCGGGCACAGGGCAGCGTTCGCATTCTCAAGCCGGGAGAGGAGGCCCCGTGAGCGCTGACGAGATCAAGCGCGCCGACCGCGAGGATGGAAGCGGAGCTGTGCCTCCGCGGCGGAGAAGTACTGCAGCAAAGATCGGGCGGATTGTGGCATGGGTGGCGATAGGACTTGTGGTGCTGGTGATGGTCCTGGTGGGCGGGTTCTGGTGGTATTCGACCACAACGGATTTCAATCACCGGGTCGCGGGTAAGCTGATAGCCATCCTGGACGACTCTACTGGAGGCCGCGCGGAGATCCAGAATTTGCACTTCAGCCTGAGGCATCTGGCGCTCGAAGTCGATGGGCTGGTGATTCACGGGCTGGAGGGCCCGGGAGAGGCGCCGTATCTGGCCATCGAGAAGCTGCAGGTGCGAGTCAAGCTGGTGAACCTGTTCTCGCACGCAACCGGCGCCGGCTCTCCATCGCACATCGGACTCAGCCTGCTGCGGGTGGAGCATCCGCAGTTTCACCTCATCATCGATAAGGACGGAAGGACGAACCAGCCGGTCCCGAAGCATCCCTCCACCAGCACGGAGCCGCTCCAGGATACGCTGCTGGATCTAAAGGCCGCGGATGCGGAACTCATCAACGGGGTGGCGCTGCTGAACGATAAGGCGATTCCGTTCGATGCTGCGGCGCGCGATTTGAATGTGAATGTCCGCTATCTCAGTTCAAGTGACCGGTACGGTATCACGCTGGACCTGAAGGATCTGCGCACCCGGATGAAGACCGAGCCCGAAGCTCAATCCAGACTGCACGCGGAAGCGGAGCTTGGCCGAGACATGGCTAAGCTGACCAAGCTGACCTTCGATACGGGCGAGAACTCAGAGTTGCGTGCCTCCGGCTCGATCCACCACTTCGCGCACCCGGAGTGGGATGCCGCGCTTGATGGAACCTTGGCGCTAAAACAGGTGTCGGTGCTCGGCGCTGTGGATGGATTGGCCGCAGGAACTGTGGACCTGGTGCTGCGCGGACATAGCTGTGCAGTTACGCCAGCGGAGGCTCAGAAGAAGCCGAGTTGGACGCGCAGATTCCACTTGAAGAAGCCGGAGAAGCCGGCGACGGTGCCGTTGCCTGCGGATCCGGAGTGCAAGGCCGGATATCTGCTGGTTGGGAATGCGAAAGCGCACAACGTCGCGTACATCACCGATTATGTGCGACTGCACGATGTGAACGGCGGAGCGGACCTGCACATTACTCCGACTCAGCTTTTGTTCACAGCACTCACCGGGTATTTGCCGGGAGGCGGAAGTGCGGCGGGCGAACTCCGGATTGAGAACTGGCTGGGCGAAGTACCCTCCAATGCGCCGGCGAAGTCGCCGACGGCAGTTGGAGCTGTAAGCACTGCGAACAAGACGGCAGTCTCCGTGGGTGCAGCGCCGGTTGCCAAGGCAACGCCAAAGGTAACGCCTGTGCCAGCGCACGCCTATCTGGTGGCGACGGTAAACATGATTCCGCTGCGCACCATCATGGATATCGCCGGCAAAAAAGGATACGGAGACCTCGGTTTCGACACGGCGATCAACGGGCCGGTGAAGGTGGAGTGGGGCGGCCCGGCTACCGACATTGCGGATACGGTGCTGGTCGACGCCGACCTAAAGTTCAAGCCGACAGGCAGGCCGTGGCCCAGAGCTCGCGTGAATATTCCTGTGAGCGGCGGAGCCCAGGCCCACTACAACGGCAGAGATGAGGTTGTGAATATTCAGCGCGCTGTGTTCCAGACCCCGCAGTCCTCGACGACCGCGAGCGGAGTGCTGGGTGTCCAAAAGGGCGATCCGCTGACTAACCTGCGTGTGGACACCTCCATTCGGGACCTTGGCGAATTCGATCAGCTGCTGCAGACGCTCGGGTTCGAATCGAATGGCAAGAAGGGAAGTGCCGCGATCCCGGTGGTGTTGCACGGCGCGGTTCGATTCCACGGTGTGGCTGCCGGGCGGGTGAGCAATCTGGACGTGAAGGGACATCTGGAGGGCACCGATATCGAAGTGAAGCTGGGGACGCAGATGGATACCCAGATCGATTCTGTGGTGGCCGATGCGGACTACGCCTACGAAACCGGACTTGCTGTCGCCAGTTCGACGATCAAGCGGGGAACTGCAGTGCTGAATGCTTCGGGAACCATGAAGCCGCGGCGCATGGTCTCCCGACGCGGTGTGGTTTCTTATGTCTGGGACGACGGAGCGGCGGTGGACGCGTCGGTTCAGCTTGCCAATGCTGCGGTTGCGGACCTGCTGCAGATTGCTGGCCAGAAGTATCCCGTGACCGGTACCGTCGATCTTTCAGCAAAGGTATCCGGAACGCTTGCGGCGCTGAATGGAAACGCGCAAATCACTCTCGCCAAAGGCGTGGCGTATGGCGAGCCGTATGACCTGATTCAGGTGAACGGATCGATGCAGGGAAAACAGATTGAGGCGACGCGCGCGCTGGTATCTCTGCACGGAATGCAGATCACCGGTAACGGGGGATACAACCTGGACACCAAGCAGGTTCATGGGCATGTTGAAGGGCGCAACCTAGTCCTTTCGAAGTTCGCGACCGTACAGAAAGCAAGGCCCAACGCGGACGCGACCCTGACGCTGGTGGCCGATGCAAACGGCACAATCGAGCAGCCGGGGTTGAAAGCGAATGTCACGTTATCCAAAGTTGTGGTGGATGGTTCCTCGGTGGGCGAACTGGGGGCGGAGATCCACAGCGAGGGATCGCTGCTGAAGTACACGGCACAATCGACGCTGATCGGAGCGAAGATCGATGCGGAGGGGCAGACACAGCTTACGGGCAACTTCGATACCCAGGCCAAGCTGACGCTTGCTGGGCTGGACGTGGGCAAAGCAATGGATCTCTTCAGCCCGAGTTCCACGCTGAAAGCGCAGTCAGCAATCGGCGGTATCGTCACGGTGAATGGACCGCTGAAAACTCCTACGGCGTTGAGCGGGACGGCTGAGCTGAACAACTTCAACGTGAAGCTGCAGGGCATTGAGCTTACGAGCGCGGGTCCGGTGCGCGCGAGCCTGCATAACGGCCTGCTGTCTCTGGATGCAGTTCACATCACCGGTCCGGATACCGATCTGCATGCCGGGGGCACACTGCAGGCGTTCGGAGCGACAGATCCAAATGGCGGCGCTCTGAACGTTAATGCGGAAGGCACCGTAAGCGTGGCGCTAGCGCACACCTTCGATCCGAACCTGCTCTCCAGCGGCAAGGTGCAGTTTACGGTGGCGGCTGGAGGCAGGATGAAGAAGCCCGACCTGAGCGGGCGGGTCCTGATCCAGAACGTTAATCTTGCGATTGACGGTATTCCGAACGGGCTTAGTAACCTGAACGGCTCGCTTGTGTTTAC
>JAICMT010000313.1 GCA_025929125.1 Acidobacteriaceae bacterium
CATCTCCGCCGTCACCGTCAGGTTCGGCCACAGCGTCGAGCTCGAAAAGAAACCCGTCAGCACTGCGTCGCGCCCGGAGGTCTTGAGCGTCTGTCTGCCCGGCAGCTCCGCCGAGACCACGCCCAGCCGCTTCTTCAGCTCGGTCAGATCCCAACGCTCGCGACCGAAGATCAGCACTCGCGTGCCGTCCTGAGCCAGCGGGTAGCACTCGCAGGTCATCGTCTTGATGAGCGTCGATTTTCCGCAGCCGTTCGGTCCCAGGATCGCGACGTGCTCGCCCGCCTCAATCCGCAGGTTCACATCGTGCAGCACGACGTTCTCGCCGCGCGCGACGTTCACATTCCCCATCTCCAGAAAGGAAGCCATCCCGTTCAGGATAGCCGCTAGCGAACCGGCTCGAGCCGCCACAGCTCAATCCATTCCGTCTCGTTGTAGCGGGCGCGATGAATCGTCCACGCCGCAAACCGGAGCTGCTCGTGGCTCACCAGCGTCGCCTTGCCCTGCGGCTGAATGCCGATCCAGTACTGGGCTCCCTGTGCCTGAGCCCAGGGCAACGCGGACAGCGGACCGCTGCCGGAAAGGTAAGGCAGCACATCCGGACGGGTGATTCCGCCCGTGTCCACGATCGGATGGCCGGACAGGAACCCAACCTCTCCGATCGAGTAGACCGCCACCGGAGCCTCCGGAGGAAGATGCTCGCGCATGTACGCCGCCAGCCGCGCCGTCGCCGCGTCATCGTAGACCTTGTTGCGCATCAGCGGCCGTGCAATCAGGAGACTCACCGCCAGCGCCTCCACCAGCGCCAGCAGGTAGACAACGCGGCCGGCGGAGCGGGACCACATCAGCGCCGCACCCATGACGACCACCAGCAGACCCGGTGCGATCAGCAGGATGTAGCGGGTCTGCACATAGGTGTGGTTCACCACATAGAAGCCGCTCACGACCGCGCCCCATAGCAGCATCAGCCACGTCGCTGCCGGTAAACCACTGGCAGTGCTGCCGGGCTGCCATACCTGCCTCACCGCCGCAACAAGCGATCTGCGGGCAGCGGTCCTGTAAAGGATCACGTAGATCACGCCCGCCGCAGCGGCCGCCAGCAGCAGGGGAAAGCCGAGCGCGTACGTAGACACGAGATGCGCAATCACCGGCTGGCCCGGTCCCGCCCGCTTCGCCGCGTTGGTGTTCGGCATTACGTGCCCGAAGGCGTGCAGCGAGTATGCTGCCCAGCAGAAGACAGGGCCGCAGAGCAGCAGAGCGCCGGAAGCTAGAGCACCAAGCTTGCGCGCTCCTTGCAGGTTTCTCCACTGGCCGATCAGCGGCAGGACCAGCAGCAGAGTCAGGAACGTCAACTCCGGCCGGATGAGCGGCGCGAAACCCGCCAGCAGGCATCCGAACAGAAACCCGGAGCGGGTCGGCCGGTCGCAAGTCGCCAGCAGCACCGCCCAGCATGCGAGCCCCGCTCCTGCGATGGGCTCCATCCCGGAAAAGAGCCAGTAGCAGGTGAAGGGAGATGCAGCCACCAGCAGCACCATGGCCGCCGGAAAAAGCGCGGCATCAAGCGCTCCCGGAATTGTCCGCGCCAGTCTCGCTGCGAAGGCGTAGACGCCGGAGAATCCGAAAAGAGCGCCCAGGACGGTCAGCGTCTTTCCCGCCGCCATCCAGTTCACCAGGAATGCGTGGACGCCAACCAGCAGCAGCACCCAGAGCGGAGCAGTATCTCCGGACACCACCCTGCCGCTGAAGGCGAAGCCCTGCCCGCGAGCGAGGCTGCGTGCGAACTCAAGATGGATCCAGGCGTCGTCCTCCCAGTAATGCCACGCCTGAAAAAACCAGTACGCGCACCACAGCAGCGCCGCCGTCAGCAGCAGAAGATTCAGGCGCCGAACGGCAGAGCCCGGGTTGCGAAGTCCTGCGAAAGAGAGAAAGCGCAAGCCTCGATTATAGGAGTGGAAACCGGCAACGCCGGGTTCGCTGTTCGAGTCCAGTGCCGGGTGGCGCCGCTACTGGTTTGGTGACTGATCCTGCTGCCCGCCCGCACCCGGCTTGGAGATGCGCGGAAAGTAGCCGGTTCGTGTTCGAACCACGAGATGGCTGTATCCCTTGTCATGCGCCTCCACGTGAACCTGCCGATAGCCGCCGAGTTGGGGTGGCTTGGTGGAGTGGTACGCGATGGTGTACTGAGTGCGAATGTCGTTCGCCACTTCCTTGGCGATCGGATCCACGTCCTTCAGAGACTTGGGGAAGTACGCCTGGCCTCCGGTCTCTTCCGACAAGGTCTCGAGAACGCGCCGCGCATGCCGCGCCTCGCTCTTGGAGGTGTCGCCGAAGAGCAACCCGATCGAGTAGATGACAGGACCATCGAGGTCCTGTATGCGACGGATGGCCTGCTCGAGGGTTGCGCTGGAGGCGTTGTCCTCGCCATCGGTCACGATGAGCAGTACTTGCTTGGGACGTTTGGCGTTCTTCGCCAGATAGTCCGCAGAGGCGACCACCGCGTCGTAGATGGCCGTGCCGCCGGAAGACTTCACATACGAGAGCCCCTGTTCCAGCTTCGCGATGTCCGAGGTAAAGTCCTGGTCGATGAAAGCCTCGGTCGAGAAGTCGACAAGGAATGCTTCATCCTGGCGATTGGAGAGCTTTACCAGGTTGATGGAAGCCTGGTCGACGGCAGCGCGCTTGTCATACATGGAACCGGAGCTGTCGATGAGGATCCCAAGCGACACCGGGATATCTTCATGGCTGAAGCCGGCAATCGTCTGCCGCACACCATCCTCGTAGACGGTAAAGGCATCCCGGCCGAGCGTCTGAATGCTGCGGCCGGACTGGTCGAACACGGAAGCGTTGAGCCGCACCTCGTACGCGTCTTCGCGCAACGTGTAGTGCCCGTTGGATCGGCCAATAGGCCCCAGGGAGGGTCCGGACTGATTGGGCCCGGCAGGAGGCGCGGCAGTATCCGGATCGGGCGATGGCACCGGGTCGCGATCAACATCCAGCGGAGGCTGACTCGTGGACGCGGCAGTGGAACGCCCGGCCTGCGGGGCTGGCTGGCTAGCCGGAGCCGGCTGCGAAAGGAAGAGAGCATTCGCCGCCAACGCCAGGCCCAACCTACAAGTTCCCTTCCAGCTAATCCACCGGCGCATAGTACCCCTGACGGAAGTGTACGGTGAGCTGCGGCAGGCCGGGCGGCGGCAGCAGCTTTACCTTCAGCTTCCGCCAGTTTCCGTCGTGCTTCACCTCGGAGGGCGTATAGCCGATGACGTACTCATTCC
>JAICMT010000424.1 GCA_025929125.1 Acidobacteriaceae bacterium
AGGTTTGATAGAGTGCCCTCAAGAGCAAACCTGAGAGGTTGAAGAGAGAAATGGAAAAACAAGTGACAGTTCTGGGCCTGGGAACGATGGGCGGCGGAATGGCGGCGAATCTACTCAAAGCCGGCTTCCAAGTGACGGTATACAACCGCAGCCAGCAGAAGGCCGAGCCGCTCCGCAGCGCAGGAGCGCATATTGGCGCCACTCCGGCAGAAGCGGTCAAAGGCTCCGGCTTTGTAATCAGCATGCTCGCCGACGACAATGCCTCCCGCTCCGTCTGGCTCGGACAAGATGGAGCCCTGCCTGCCTGTGCCCCCGGCACCGTCATCATCGAATCCAGCACTGTCACTCCGGAGTGGGTCAACGAGCTCGCCACCTCCGCGGCCGCCCACTCTCTCGGTTTCCTCGATGCGCCGGTCACCGGAAGCCGTGTCCAAGCTGCCACCGCTCAGCTCACATTCCTGGTCGGTGGGGAAGAAGCGACGCTTACTAAAGCAACTCCGGTTTTGAAAGCTCTTGGCAAGGAGATCGTTCATCTCGGCCCCGTCGGCAGCGGAGCCAGGATGAAGCTGATCAACAACTTCCTCTGCGGCGTCCAGCTTGCTTCGCTGGCCGAGGCCCTCGCCTGGATCGAGCACAGTGGCCTCGATTGCACCCGGGCGCTCCAGGTGCTTCGGTCAGGCGCACCCGGCAGCCCGCTGGTCAACGGCCTCTCCGCTCGCATGGAGGCGCAAAACTATGAGGTCAACTTCCTCCTGCGCCTTCTGGAAAAAGACCTTGCCTACGCCGAACAGGAATCGGCCCGCAGCGGCGTCGAGTTGAGCACCTGCCAAACTGCCCGGCAGAGATTCCAGCAAGCCATTGCGCAGGGATACGGAGAATCCGATATGTCTGCCGTGGTCGAGCCCTTGAGGCAGAGCAAGCCGTCTCACCGGTAGCCTTCACCCACCATTCCGGGAGATACTGAAGACGTGAGCAAGACCTTCTACATTGAGACCTTCGGCTGCCAGATGAACGCCCACGACTCCGAAAAGGTGATCGGGACGCTGGAGCATGAAGGCTATCAGCGGGTGGAGAACGAGGACGACGCCGGGCTGATCCTTTACAACACCTGCTCTATCCGCGACAAGGCCGAGCAGAAGGTCTTCCATCGTCTGAACGAGTACAAGCGGCTCAGCGGGGAGGGCAAGAAGTTTGCCGTTCTCGGATGCGTGGCACAGCAGGAAGGCGAGAAGATCTTTGACCGCGCCCCCTATGTCTCACTGGTCAGCGGCTCAGCCTCATATCGCAATCTTCCCCAGATGCTGGTTCGTCTCGAGTCCGGCGAGAAGCGCATCACCGGCCTCGATGATCGGCAGACCGAAGAGACCTTCGATACAGAGTTCACCGCACGTACCAATCCTCACCGCGCCTACATCACCATCGTTGAGGGGTGCGACAAATTCTGCGCCTACTGCGTTGTTCCCTATACTCGCGGCAAAGAACGCAGCCGCGGATCCGATTCCGTACTGGCCGAGGCACGCCGCATCGCCGACAGTGGCTTCACCGAGATTCAGCTCCTGGGGCAGAACGTCAACTCCTACCGCGACCCCAGCGGCAGGATGACCTTTGCCGAGCTGCTGGCCGCGGTTGGCCAGGTCCCCGGAATCCGCCGCGTGCGCTTTACCACCTCACACCCGCGCGACTTCACGCGCGAGATCGTGCAGGCCATCGATTCCATCCCGTCACTCTGCGACCACGTCCATCTTCCCGTGCAGTCCGGCTCCACCGCCGTCCTCCGCGCCATGGCTCGGGAGTACACGCGTGAGTGGTACCTCGAGCGCATCTCCTGGATGAAAGCCGCGAAGCGTGACATCAGCATCACCACGGACATTATCGTCGGCTTCCCGGGAGAAACCGATCAGGACCTTGAGGACACCGCGACCCTGCTCGACGAAGTGCAGTACGACGGTGTCTTCGCGTTCAAATACTCTCCGCGTCCCAACACCCCGTCCATCGGCATGGCAGATTCCATCCCGGAAGAAGAGAAGTCCCGCCGCCTGCAGATTCTGCTGGACCGTCAGCGTGAGATTCAGCGCCGGAATTACGCGAAGCATTTAGGCACCACCATGGAAGTCATGGTCGAAGGCCACAATTCTGCCCGCGCTCAGGTGATCGGCCGCAGTTCGCAGAATAAGACCGTCAACTTCACCACCGCGCAGCCCATTCTTCCGGCAGTTGCAAGCTACAGATCGGTCAGGATTACGCAAACGTTTCCCAACAGCCTTGCAGGCGAAGCAGTGGCGGCAGAATGAAGACGGGCGAGCAGGTCAGACCGGCCAACGTGGAAGTTGAAATGCAGATCCGCGGCCTCATGATCGATCCCGTCACCAACATGCCCATCGTGGTCCTCAAGGATGTCGCCAGCGATATCGTGCTTCCCATCTGGGTAGGCATCTTCGAGGCAAACGCCATCGCGCTCGAACTCGAAAAGAGCGCCACACCACGTCCC
>JAICMT010000109.1 GCA_025929125.1 Acidobacteriaceae bacterium
AAAATCCTGGGCCTCGCGCGTCCACGGCTGCAGCCGATACTCATTCAGCAGCATCTTTTGGCGCTCCACCCACTCGCCCCACGCCTTCTTCGACACGTTTTTATAAATCTTCTGCCCAAAATCCGAATCGAACGGCGGCTCGTCCAGACCTTCCATCTCCTGCTTGTACTTCGTGCAAAACACCATGTGCGCCATTGCCAGGTTCTCCTGAATCATCTTCGATTGTAACGGGCCTCACTTCCGTTTGCGCTTTGTGCGGTGCTCCCCCTTCCTGCGGCCCGCATCCTTTTGCCCGCCTTCGCGCTGCCCGTCACCTGCGACCTGCTTCGCTTTGCCCCGCTTCGCCCTCGGCACATAGGTCACCGTCCCTTCCGGAAGCTTGCGTTCTACGGCTTTCTTCGCCTCTCGGGGACTGGGCTCTTCCCGCACCAGCGCAAACTGCAGCCTCCGGTTCTGGCGGTCGATCCGGTCCAGCAGCACTCGCACTCGCTGCCCAATGCGAAACCCCTTCCCCGTCCGCGCGCTCACAATTTGCCGGTCGGTTTCGCGAAACACAAATCGCTCGTCGCTGCCCCACGCTCCCAGGGTTGCAATCGGCACCAGCCCTTCGACGAACAGCTCGTCCAATTCCACAAAAAATCCATACTTCGTGCACGACAGAATAATTCCGCTGAAGTCTTCACCGATGCGGCTTTCCATGAAGCGCATCTTCTTCCACTCCATCAGTTCGCGTTCCGCATCGTCGGCGCGTCGCTCCGCCTGGCTGGACTCCGCCGCAATCGCCGCCAGCTCGCTCTCCGGCACCGGTTCCCATGCATAGCCGGCGCGTCCTTCGCGCTCCTGCCCGTCGCGCATTGCCTTGCGAGCTCGTCTGCGCCCGGGCCCAAGCGACGCCTGCTCCACTGCCTCTCGCCAGGGCTGCGGATCGGTGCTCAGGATCGCCCCGCCTCGCGGATCGGCGCCACTCTCCAGTAGCGCACGCACCAGCCGGTGCACCATCAGGTCGGGATACCGCCGGATCGGCGACGTGAAGTGCGTGTAGCAGGGGCTCGCCAGGGCGAAGTGCCCTTCGTTCTTCTCGCTGTACTTCGCCTGTTTCAGCGAGCGCAGCATCAGGTAGCTCAGAATCCGTTCCTCCGGCTTGCCCGCAATCTTCTCCGTCAGCTTCTGATACATCTGCGGACTCACCGGAATCGACTCCGCCACCTCATGCACCTGGGGCGCGCGCCCATCGGCACGGCCTGCGTTGCGGCGGGCATCTCTGCGGTCGGCGCGCATCGTCATCTGCTTCACCGGCAGGCTCGCCAACCCCAACGAGTAGCCAAACGCGCTCGCTGTCTCCTCGAAATCCACAATCCGCTTTGGGTCGGGCATCTCGTGGATCCGGTAGATCCCCGGAATCCTGTTCTGCTCAATCCACGTCGCCACGCACTCATTCGCGCTCAGCATGAACTCTTCAATCAGCCGGTGCGACCACCCACGCTCTGACCGCACAATCGACAGCATGTTGCCGCCCGGATCGAACTCGATCACCGGCTCCGGCAGATCAAAGTCAATCGAGCCGCGCCGCTTCCGCTTCGCATTCAGCTTCAGCGCCAGCTCATACATTCGGTCGAACTCGGCTACAAGTTCGCGAAACTCCGCCCGCACCGCCTTGTCCCCATCCAGAATCGACTGCACCTGTGTGTACGTCATCCGCCGCGCGCTGCGAATCACTCCCTCGCACACCTCGTATCCCAGAATCTCGCCACGCTCATCCACTTCCATCACGCAGCTCAGCACCAGCCTGTCCTCATCCGGCCTCAGGCTGCACATTCCGCTGGAGAGCTGTTGCGGCAGCATCGGCACTGCACGGTCCGGAAAATAAACGCTGGTGCCGCGCAGCCGCGCCTCCAGATCCAGCGCCGTGCCCGGCAGCACATACGCGCTCACGTCGGCGATATGCACCTGCAGCTCCCAGTTGCCGTTGGCCAGCTCCCGCACCATTACCGCATCGTCGAAGTCCCGCGCCGTCTCGCCATCGATGGTCACGATCGGCAGCCCGCGAAAATCGCGTCGCCGCGGACCGAGTTCCACTCGCGTCTGCTCCGCCGCCTTCGCCGCCTCCGCCAGCACATTCGCCGGAAACACATGCGGCAGATGGTGCTTGCGGATCACGATCTCCACGTCCACCCCGAACGCGTCCGGCGGCCCCAGCACTTCGATCACCCGCCCCTTCGCCGGTCGTCCCGGAGCAGGGAAGTCGGTGATCTCCACATCCACCGCCAGCCCTTCCATCCAGTCATGCCGGCCCGCGCGCTCTGGATCGTCTTCTTCGGCGGACCACTTCCGCACCTGCGTCTGCGCCTCTTCTCCCAACACTCGGTGCGGCGTCTGCTTCGGAACCGGCGCCACCTCCGCGCCCTCCGGAATCACAATCGCTCCGCCCCCCGGAGCTCCAGTCATCCGCTCATCCAGCGGAGTCACAAAGTTCGCGCCCACCGGCAGCCCACCATCCTCCCAAGCTCCGCGCCGTCTCATGCGCGCGTAATGGAAGATCCCCACCACCGTCGGATTGCGCCGGGTCAGAATTCGCGCCACCCGGCCCGATCGCCGCCCGTCCCGCCCGCGCGGAGCCTCGTCCACCAGCACCTCATCGCCCTGCATCGCGCCGTTCAGCTCACCCGGCGGAATAAACAAATCGTCCTCGCGGTTGGAGCTCCCGTTCGGCCGCACAAATCCGAACCCATCCCGATGCAGATCCAGCTTTCCCGCCACCAGCCGGTCGCGCGTGCCACCCACAGCCGCGCGCCCGCTGGCTGCGGTTCGGCCGCCATTCTCCCGAGCCCTCTGCGCAATTGCTGGATGAACCGTCTTTTCCGGAGCCGCACTCGGCAGCGCCCACTGCTCCGAGTCAGTCTTCACCAGCTCGCCACGAGCCGTCATCCGCGCCAGTTGCTCCAGCAACAGCCGCCGCTCGCGGCCACCGCCCAAGCCCAGCTCGCGTACCAGCTGCTTGTATCCCGCACGCCCGCCGGAGCGCTCCACGCGGCGGATCAGCTCACGGTCGCTCTGCGGATAAGGAGTCTTCGCCATGCTCTAAAAATACGCGTCCGGGTTCCAGGCACGCCGTGCGAATCGGATATGCGCCTTCGCGCTCACTTCGCTCGGCGCTACTTCGCAGAGCAGCACGGAGCGCCTGCCGCACCTGCCGGTTGCTGCAGCATCTTTACCGCCTGCTCCAGCGTCGTGTCCGGCGGCACCTGGGTAAACTCCGAGTTCACCTCGTCCTGCTGCTGCCCAATCGTCTTGAAGAACAGCGCGTGCCCGTCGATGTGCACGTGCGTTTCCGTAATCTGCCACAGTCCCGGCGCTACTTCGCGGCGCTCTATATCGAAGTGGCTCCCGGTGTGAATCCTCGCCAGCAAGCCCCACCCGATTGTCACATCATCCATCAGCCGTCCCGTAAACGACTTGATCCGGTGCGCCGGCTTGGACACCACCAGCTTCCCCGTCATCGCGCTCATCACGCGCGACTCCATGGTTGGTGGGTCGAAATCCGGATTCGGCTGGTACGACATCGAGATCGCATCTCCCGCCTCGTTCTCGATCTTCCAGTCAAATGCCTCCGGCATCTGGGTCAGCAACTCGCGCGCGCTCTTGTCGTCGTGCAGTCCGTCGCGCCGCTGCTTGGCCTGCAGCGCCGTGTCGTGGATGAAGCGCTCGTTGTACGCGTCATCGGCTGCCAGCGTTTGCGCGGAGGCTGGGTGCCCCCGCTCCATCACGTGCCGCTTCACAGAGCCGTACTTCGTCTCCACCACGGTGAAAACGTCGCCATTTGCCTCATGCTGCTGATATCTCCACCGCGTGTGGTCGTTATCGCTCGCCGCCAGCTCGGCATTCACAGCCTGCTGCACCACCGACTTCGCGTCCTGCGCGGCCGCCGCAGACGGCAAGCCAACCCACACTGCGACGCTCAACGCCCAACCCAGTACCGTCGTACACCGTGAAAGGCGTTTTAACATGCAATCCTTTGGACGCGAAGTAGGCGCAATTGGTTGATACTACACAAATTCCACTCAGCTTAGCCGCGCCTCAACGCTACCCGCTGAATCCCTCACACGCCCCGCCACGACGACGAGCCGCAGACCGCCGGATCAATCAACAATTCGCAACGAGCCACCCGCAATGACGAACACCTCACCGTATACGCCACGCCTCTCCCCTGCGCTTCCTGTAAACAGCCGTCCACACGTGCAGAAATCTGCATTCCGCTAAGCCATTGATTCTCTTGGTTCACTAGCCGTTGGAATCCGGTCCCTCGATTGCATACTAAGCCCGTACAACAGCACAGGAGATCTATGTACGTACGTCCAAGGCTCAGCGGTTTTCTTGCATGCCTCGCCATCGCCGTGGCCGGCTGTTCCAATCCCCGAGGGCTAGACTCTGTCGCCGTATCGCCCTCAAGTCAGTCTCTGGCTGTCACCCAGACAGTGCAGCTCACCGCGACCGGTACCTTCGGCAATGCCAACCATTCATCGACCCAGAACATTACCGGCGCCGTCACCTGGAGCTCGACCGTCCCAGCCGTGGCGACCGTCAACGGTTCGGGGCTCGTAACCGCGGTCAGCCCCGGGACCGCGACCATCACCGCCGCCGCAACTGCTTTTAACGGACCGGTCAGTTCCAGCACGGTCATCACCGTCAACGGATCCAACACCAGTACCGGAGGAACTTCCGGCGGATCCGGATCAGGCGGTGGCACTGGAGGCAGCGGCGGCAACATCGTCTCCCTCACCGTCATCCCCAGCGGCATCGCCTTCGGCTCACTTACGGAGAGTGGGCAGTTCCTCGCGATCGCCACTTTCTCCACGGCGCCCACCATCCGCGATGTCACCAACCAGGTCACCTGGCTCACCTCGGAACCCAATAAATTCCCGATAAGCAACAATGTTGCTAGCGGAGCCGCGGGAGCGGGCACCCAGAATGGAGGCGTAGTCACAGCCTATGCATCCAGTACCGGCAACGTGGGAGCCACCATAACGGCGGAAATGAAGGACTCCAACGGCTCGCTCGCCACCGCCACTGCGACCGTCGGATGCCCACTTGTTCTTCCCAACCCGCCGAGCACCCCAGGTTCGTGCTACCAGAACATCCCGCAGCTGCTATCGACGCTTACCGTCTACAACGAGGGCTTGAATCAGACAGGCTGGGAGCTCACCGCCCCCTCAGCGACGGGCACGCCGAGCGTCATCCACTGCGGCCCGGGCTTCGGGTCGACAAGCTCGGTCTGCACCGCAACGTATCCGTTGGGCACCACGGTTACCATCACCGCTCCAGCAATCAATGGCGTTAACTTCGGCGGCTGGTCGTCCAACTGCACCAACACCGGCACCGTTACTCAGGCCGGGCCCAACACCTGCACCATCAACCTGTCGGCCAGCGACGCCACCGTCGGCGCAATTTTCAATTAGCCCAGTTTTCCTTGCATAGCCTGACCGCCCTTCGGGGCGGTCGTTCTTTTTGTAGGGACAATCCCGCCACTCTCGGCCGCCTGAAAAACTGTCAAGCCCTCGCGCTCAAAATATTTCATAACCGTCGCGCATTCAGCCACTTGCATTTCGGCTTGGATGTGACACGAGTTATGCTCCAACCGGTACAATTAAGGTATAGAGAGAAATCAAAGAGAGCAGTACAGGACCCAGCCAGGACAGCGCCCATCGTGGTCACTCCTCAGCTCACAACTCCTTTTGTTTTCTCGATTTTAGCTATAAGTCCCGGTCGCTCAATAGTTTACCGCCACAACCCTCCCGCAAGCCACTGAAATTGCGCCACTTCCGCCCAAAATAGGGTAGGGGGTAGCTACCCACGACGCAGGATCTGCCGCGGCAGAGTCGAACCCAGCGCGAGCAGTGTCCCGCCTGCCGCCGCCGCCCACACGGCCGACGCCGCCACAATCGTCATCACGTCTCGCGCATGCGAGGAGACGCCGGGAAGCCAGCGCGTTATCGCCGCCGTCGCTGCAAACGCCACCA
>JAICMT010000437.1 GCA_025929125.1 Acidobacteriaceae bacterium
ACGCAAGTGTAAGCGAAAACCCTCTGGTTGGGCTCTTTGCAAATTTAGCTACGTAGGGCGACGGCCAATTTTGCGGTAGCGTGCAGATTATGCGCGGGTAATGGCCCGCGAAACCTCGTCCCAGGTCGCCTGCAGCGCCTCGCCAAACTTCGCCCACGGGGCCGCTCCGGCCTCAAGCACAGGCATGACCAGCCGCACCTTGGTTCCCCGCCCCGGCCGGCTGACCACCTCCACCTCCGCCTGGCTTCCGTACAGCACCTCCATGCGTTCCCGCACATTCCGCATGCCGATGCCGGATCCGTTCTCTGCGCCAGCGCGTACCTCCTGGCTGCCCAGCCGGGGAACGCTTTCCAGCGGTTCAGGAGTCATGCCGATGCCGTCATCCTCCACCTCGATTGAGAGCCGCCCATCCCCTGTCAACGTACTGCGCAGCGTCACCGTGCCGACCCCGATGCGCGGCTCCAGCCCATGTTTGATCGAGTTTTCAATCAGCGGCTGCAGCAACATGCTCGGTACCAGCATGGGCAGCGTCTCCTCTGCGATCTCCTTTACGACGCGCAGCTTCTCGCCAAAGCGCACCACCTCGATGTCCAGGTAATCGTCGGTGAACGCAAGTTCCTCCTCGAACGGCACGAAAGCCTCGCGGTGCTTCAGCAGCACGCGCAAAATGTTTGCAAGCTTCACCACCATTTCCCGGGCCAATTCGGGCTTCGATCTCACAAGCGAGGCGATCGAGTTCAGCGTATTGAACAGAAAATGCGGATTGATCTGCCGCTGCAGCGCATCCAGCCGCGCCTCCAGCAGCAGACGGCTCTGCTCTTCCAGCTTGCGCTCGATTCGAACCGAGGTATTCCAGATCTTCAGGGGAATCCCGACCACCACAGGGGCCGCAGCACAGATGGCAAGCTCCACCAGCCAATACCTGGAATGCAGGTCGAAATACAACGCCGGGTACCGGTTGCTCAACATGCTGGTCACAAACTGCATCGCGGTGATCAGAACCATGAGGATGATCTGCCGGTCCAGCTGCGGACGACGCAGGTTTCGCGTAACCCAGCGATACAGGCTCAGATCGATCATTGGTGAAAACGACCAGATATCCTCGATCGGCGTAATCCGCCCATAAACTCCTGAGATCGCCGCCACACCAAGATTGATCGGCAGAGTCAGGTACTCGCCGTGCCAGAGGGCCGGGAGTGCAAGGACGGTTCCCCCCAGCAGCGCCGCCCCTGGGCCAAGCAGCAACCCAAGGAGGATCGTCGCTTCAAACGACAGGTCCGCTGCCAGAAAGTTCGGAACGCGCACGCGGATCAGGACGCCCAGCGTGAGGGGCACACAGATCAGCGCCGTCATCGCGACTTTCTGGCGGAACGTGCGCCGCGGAAGCAGCAGCAGATTTTTGAACGTATTCGAGCGCGCCAGCGAACTCGAAAAAGCCGCTGCGACACCTAGCTCAATCAGCAGAGTGATCAGGATCAGGCTGTCCTTCACCTGACTCACCACAAAGTGTCTGCCGCCGAGCATCATACCCATTACTTTACGCCGTGCCCCAGGCGAGCCCGCCCGCAAACGTATAATCGACATATGCCCTTCGAGTCCGTGAAAAAGCTGGCCGATGCTGATTTTCCGACCCGCTGGGGACACTTCCGCATCCTGGGGTTCGAGGGCGTCATCACCAACCCCGAACCCTGCAATGACTCCATGCCGACGCCCGCGCGCCGGGTGGAAACCGCGGTTGCCCTGGTGATGGGCGACATCCACGCGGCGCCTCCCGTCGTCCGCATCCACTCCCAGTGCCTGACCGGAGACGTCTTCCACTCGCTGCGCTGCGACTGCCGCCAGCAATTGGAGCTGGCGCTCGCCACAATCGCGGAGAATGGCGCAGGCATCCTGCTGTACGAAAACCAGGAGGGCCGCGGCATCGGACTGATGGCCAAGCTGCAGGCCTATGAGTTGCAGGACCAGGGACTCGACACCATCGAAGCCAACGTCGAGCTCGGCTATAAAGCGGATTGCCGCGAGTATGAGCTGCCTGCACAGGCGCTGCTGCTGCTCGGAGTGCGTCGCGTGCGCCTGATTACAAATAATCCCGCCAAGGTGCAGGCGCTCGAGTCGTTGGGGATCGAGGTGGTTGAACGCATATCGGCCGAAGTCACTGCCCACCCCAACTTTGAACGCTACCTTCAGACAAAGCGCGACAAGATGGGCCACCTCGTCGGCTGATGCCACCCGTCCACGTAGGCACTGCAGGATGGACGATTCCCCGATCGCAGGCCGACAAGCTCCCCGGCGTAAGTGGGCACCTGGACCGCTACTCGCGAGCACTCTCCTGCACTGAGATCAACAGTACGTTCTATCGGCCATCGCGCCATTCCACCTGGCTGCGCTGGGCGGC
>JAICMT010000354.1 GCA_025929125.1 Acidobacteriaceae bacterium
CTCCTGATTGAGTTTTTGTTGTTCGCGTCGTAGCTCAGCCATCTGCTTCTTTAGCGACGCGCGTAGCTGCTGAAGGTCATCGGCCGTTGAATCGGCACGACCCACCGCCGGGAGAGCGAGCAAACAGCAAGCTCCCGCGAAAAGGGTGACCCGCAATCTAGCCAGGGATCCTGGAAGCAACCTCATTCGAATTCCAAGCAGCTGAACACCGAAATCTATGCAATCTCGAAGGCGTTTCGCAAGAAAAACACAGCACGACCGGGAATCGCATTTGACTTTCCCTCCGCAATGGGGGCTTGCGGCACGCCCCGTAATCGATTCGACCCCTGTGCTTCGGCATCCCGGGGGATCCCATGGAGCGGTTTGCGGCTTGCTTTGCGGCGCTGGAAGACCCGCGCGAGGACAACGCGCGGCACGATCTGCAAGAGATCCTGCTGATCGCCCTCTGCGCCATGCTCTGCGGTGCGGAAGACTGCTCCGACATGGCCCTGTTCGGCCGGGCCAAGGAGGCGTTCCTGCGCCAGTTCCTACGGCTCCGCCATGGCATCCCCAGCCACGACACGTTCAGCCGGGTGTTCCGCCCGCTCGACCCGGCGCAGTTCCACGCCTGCTTCCTGCGCTTCATGGAAGACTTTGCCGCCACAGCCCAGGGTGTGATCGCGATCGACGGCAAGGCACTGCGTCGCTCGTTCGACCGGGCAGCACAAAAGTCGCCGCTGCATCTGGTGAGCGCCTGGGCGGTCGGCTGCCGTCTGCTGCTCGGCCAGGTGGCGACCGATGACAAGTCGAACGAGATCACCGCCGTGCCCAAGCTGCTGGAGATGATCTCGCTCCAGGGGACGATCATCACCGCCGATGCGCTCAACTGCCAGCGTACCATCGCCGCCAAAGTGGTCGAGAAGGGCGGCAATTACGTGCTGGCGCTGAAGGCCAACCAGGGCACGCTGTTTGAGGACGTCCGGCTCTATCTCGATGATCCGGCCCAGGCCAAGGCGCTGTCGGCCAGCGAACCTGAGGTGGACGGCGATCATGGCCGGATCGAGACCCGCCAAGCCTTCATCTGCGGCAAAATCGACTGGCTGGATGATCACCAGTGGCCCGGATTGGCCGCCGTCGGCAAGATCACCCGCAGCCGCGAGATCAACGGCCTGACCAGCCAGGAAACCGCCTACTACCTGCTCAGTTCGCGGCTGCCGGCCGATCGCTTCGGCGAGGTCGTCAGAGCTCATTGGAGCATCGAGAACGGGCTACACTGGGTCCTCGACGTGACCATGAACGAGGACCGCAGCCGAAATCGCAAGGATCATGGGCCGCAGAACCTGGCACTGCTTCGCCGCTGGGCACTCAACGCCTGCAAGCTCGAAGGATCGAAAGGATCCGTCAAAGGCAAGCTCAAACACGCCGGATGGAGCAACGAATTCCTCGCCCGCTTGCTCACCGCAGCAGGAAAAAGCCAAATGCGATAGCCCTGCAATCACACGTCTGTGGCTAGCTGGTGATTTGTCCGGGGTTTGTAGCTCGTGAAGTGTCCGCTCCTGTGTCGCTCTGTGGAGGGGGTGACAGATGGAGCGGGCACGCATTCACGAGGGGATTCGCCGGATGCGTTTTGAGAGCGTGCTTGGCCGGACGGAGCGGTCTGAGCTGAGCCAGATGGAGGCAGCGGAGCTGCTTGGGATCAGCGAGCGGACGTTCCGCCGTTGGCGGGATCGCTACCGGGAGGCGGGGCCGGCAGGGCTGAGTGACCGGCGGCTGCGTCCATCATTGCGGCGGGCCTCGAAGGCGGAGATCGAGCGCATGCTGGGACTGTATCGCGACCTCTATCGCGGCTTCACGGTGAAGCATTTCCACGAGCAGCTGGGCAAACGGCACCACTACACGCTGGGCTACACGGTGACCAAGCTGCACCTGCATCGGACTGGTCTGGTGGTGCCGGCGCGTTCGCGTTCGGCGCATCGCAAGAAGCGTCCCCGTCGGCCGATGATCGGCATGATGCTGCACCAGGACGCCTCGCGGCACGCCTGGCTGTCGGGCGACGAGCGGCAATACGATCTGGTGGCGACGATGGATGACGCCAGCAGCGCGATCTACTCGCTGTTCCTGGTTGATGAGGAGGGGACGGCTTCCAGCCTGCGCGGCGTGCGGGAGGTGGCGGAGAGCCGGGGTCTGTTCTGTGCGCTCTACACCGACCGGGGCAGCCATTATTTCGAGACGCCGACAGCCGGCGCTCGGGTGTCGAAGACGGTGCTGACGCAGTTCGGCCGGGCGCTGAGGCAGTTGGGGATCGAGCACATTGCGGCCTATTCGCCGCAGGCCCGTGGCCGCTCGGAGCGTCTGTTCGGCACGTTGCAGGATCGGCTGGTGAAGGAGCTGGCGCTGGCCGGGATCAACACACTGGAGGCGGCCAATCGTTGGCTGCGCGAGGTTTACATTGCCGAGCACAATGCGCGGTTTGCGGTGCCGGCCGAGCAGGAAGGCTCGGCTTTCGTGGCAGACCCAAGTGGCGCGTGGCGGGACATTCTGTGCATCCAGGAGGACCGCCAGGTGGGCAATGACAACACGGTGCGGTGGCACCGCCTCAGCCTGCAACTGCCGCCGTCGCGGCTGCGAGCGCACTTCGTGCGGGCAACCGTTCGGGTGCATGAGTATCCCGACGGCAGGATCGCGGTGTTCTGGGGGCCGCATCGGTTGGCTGACTACGACGCCAGCGGCAGGCTCTTGCAACACCAACGGCAGGCCGCATGACACGCTTCCAGCGCGGCCGCTCTGTGCCGGGGCATGCCCCGGCACAGAGCAAGAACGAAGCGGACAGATCACGCGCTACCAAAACCGGACAGATTGATCAGCTAGCGACACACGCTCGGTACGGCTGGCCCCGGGTCTTCCCCCCGGGGCAGGCTCTGGCTTGCTTCGCTTCGCTCGCAATGACGATGGGAACGGCAGCTACCCCTTCACCGCGCCGAACGACAGGCCGCGCGCCAGGTAGCGCTGGAAGAAG
>JAICMT010000362.1 GCA_025929125.1 Acidobacteriaceae bacterium
AGCATCAATGCTGCGATAAAGGCCGCTGCCGAGGGACCGCTGAAGGGCATTCTGGGCTACACCGAAGAGGAACTGGTGAGCTCGGACTTCAAGGGCAACCCTCTCTCCAGCATCTTCGACTCGAAGCTGACCAAGGCGATTGGCAATACCGGTAAGGTGATCGCCTGGTACGACAACGAGTGGGGCTACTCCAACCGTGTTCGCGACTTGATCCTCTTCCTGGTGAAGAAGGGCCTCTAGTTCCTGCAACGCACACGTGGAAGGCGGGGCTTATGGTCCCGCCTTTTGCTTTGCGCCTAGGCGTGAAGCATAGATGGCTCAATGCCTGGCACGGCCTCATCAGGCGCCATCGGCATATTGCGCACGCGAGTTCCAGTTGCAGCGAAGATCGCGTTGCCGATTGCAGGCGCCACGCCGACGATGCCGATTTCGCCGGCACCGGCCGACGGCAGATCCTTGCGGTCCAGCAGCACGAGTTCGATCTTCGGCGCATCGCTGAACCGTGGCAGGCGGTAGCTCGCGAAGTGGGGATTCTCGAGCCTGCCGTTGCCGAAGCGGATTGCCTCGAAGAGTGCTCCGCCGAGCCCCTGCACAATGGCTCCCATGATCTGATTGCGCAGTCCATCGGGATTTACGATAGCGCCCGATTCCCAGGCCTGAACGACTCGTACAACGCGGATCTTTCTGGTTGCACGGTCGATCGCGACCTCAGCGCAGGTCGCGACGTAGTCGCCCTTATCTGTTCCGCAAGCAATTCCGAAGCCACGTGTCGGACTGGACTGTACCGCCCCCCACTTGAAGTGTTCCGCCGCTGCATTAAGCACGGCCAGAAGACGCTCGTTGGACAGATTCTTGCGCCGGAATGCGAGAGGATCCATCTTGGCCTCGTGTGCGAGCTCGTCCATGAAGCTCTCGCGCGCGAAGTGGTTCGCTGTAGACGCAAGGCCGCGATACGAACCTTGAAACAGAGGCGATTTGGACGATGGCGCCGGGGTCAGCGGAGAAGAGACCCGATAGGGCGTGCCGATCCCTGGATTGCCGGCGTTGTACGTGCGATGCTCCCAGGAGAGCAGTGTGCCATCCGGTCCGAGTCCGGCTTTCAGCTCCATCAGAGCAGCCGGCCGCAGGTATGCCCACGTGAACTCCTCTTTGCGACTCCAGACGAGCCGCACCGGCTTCGCGGCAGCTTTGGCAAGACGGGCGGCTTCGATAGCGGCTTCGCCTGAGTGTTTGCCGCCGTAACCGCTGCCCATGTCCGGCTGGATGACCCGGACCTGGTCTGGCGCGATGTGAAACGCGGACACCAGCTCATCTTTGACGCCGAATGGACGCTGCGTTCCGGTCCAAACCGTAAGCTTCCCGTTTTCCCACTGCGCGACCGCTGCACGTGGTTCGAGCGGCGCGTGAGCAATGTACTGGACCGTGTAACGACGCTCCAGCGTGGCTCCATTTTCCGGAGACTGAGCGGAAAAAGCGGCAGCAGGCTCTCCACGGGCCGGTGCCGCGGTAGTCTTCAGCCACTCAAAGAGGTTGCTGTTGGAAGGCTGACCCGCCGCAACGTTCCAATTTGCCTGGATCTTGCCGACCGCCTGTTCGGCCGTCCAGGCATCGGCCGCGACAACCCCAATGAAGTCCCCATCACGTACGATCTTCACGCCTGTCATCTTCTCGGCATCCGAGGTGTTCACGGATTCGAGTGTCGCGTTGTAGCCCGGCGGCCGCACAATCTTGCCGAACATCATGCCCGGGAGCGAGATGTCGGAAGGATACTGGTGCTTGCCGGTTACGAAGTCGCGTCCGTTCACCTTCGGGAGGGCAGTTCCGGCTACCTTCCAATCTGTGGCCGGCATCAGCGGGACCGCTCCGGAGACGGTGCTCACCAGTTTCTCGCCCTGGGTGAGCTGGCCGTAGGAAAACGACTGCTTTCCGTCCGTCGAGGAGATCTTGCCGCTGTCCACCCTAAGCGAAGTGGGATCGCAGCCCATCTTTTTTGCGGCGATCTGTACCAACGTCTGCCGCGCGGCTGCTGCCATAGTTCGCAGACGCGGACCCATCTGTGGCGTGCTCATGCTGCCGAACGTGCCTGCATCCCACGGGACCAGGTCGGTGTCACCCATCACCATCGTGATGCAGTCGAAAGGCGCCCGCAGCTCGTCGGCTACCTGCTGTGCGAGCGATGTCCGAATGTTCTGCCCGCATTCCACCTTGCCGGTGAAGACCGTAACCTTATCGTCGGACCCAATGTGGATCCAGGCCGAGATCTCTTTTGGCAGCTCATGACCTCCAAAGCCGCGGCCCGATTCCTGCGCCAAGGTCGACCCTTCAGTCATGCAGACCAGCACTCCGCCTCCGAAGAGGCGAAGAAAGGTGCGGCGGTCGAGCTCAAAGTGCTGAAGCTTGTTCGTCGAAGATTCCAGGGTAGAGTTCATCGCGCACCTGCCTTCTGCACGGAGTGGGCCGCCCGCTGGACGGCAGCAACGATGCGAGGGTAGGTCCCACAACGGCAGAGATTCCCATTCATTCCAGTTACGATCTGCGTCTCAGTGGCCTGCGGCTCACGCTGCAGCAGGTCAGTCGCCTGCATGATCATGCCTGAGGTGCAGTATCCACACTGGAAAGCGCCTTCGTCGAGAAACGCCTGCTGTACCGCGCTGAGCCGGCCGTTTTGTTCCAAACCCTCGATGGTCGTAATTTTTGCAGCGGCGGCTTCGGAAACAATCGTCTGGCACGACCGAACGGATTTACCATCCAGCAGGACCGTGCATGCGCCGCACTCGCCCTCGCCGCAGCCATATTTTGTGCCGGTAAGGTTCAGGCGATTGCGCAGCACGGAAAGTAGAGTTTCGTCGTCGGGGGCATCGACCCGTACCGCCCGGCCATTGATGGAAAGAGTTCGCGTGGCCATCGTGTGCTCCAGCTGTTGC
>JAICMT010000454.1 GCA_025929125.1 Acidobacteriaceae bacterium
CGGAGGACTCGGCGGCCTTGAAGGTTCGCGAGGACTCGAGCTTGCCGTAGACCGCCACCAGCTGGCCGGACTTGAACTTGTCCTTGAGGTAGGAGCCGTGGAACCAGATGCATTTGACGGTGGCGAGGCCCTGGCCGAGCGTCATTTCGAACATGGGGCCAGAGCGGGTGCGGAGCAGGACGGAGCCGCGGACCTCCCCGATGATGGAGGCCATGCCGCCGGGAGTGAGTGCGGAGATGGGCTGCGGGTTGAGCCGGTCCTCGTAGCGGAAGGGGAGGTGATAGAGGAGGTCTTCGACGGTGTGAATGCCGCGGGTGGCGAGGTGCTCGCCAATCCGCTCGCCGATGCGCTTGACGTATTTGACCGGCGTCGAGAGTTCCAGCATCAGGTTGATGGTAGCAAGCGGTTGCCGTGGCAGACCTGCGAAAGAAAGCAAGCCGGTGGGACCGGCCAAGTAAGATGGAGGCTGGATGCATATCAACGAGATCTTCGCTGCCGACCAGACCACGGTTTCTTTTGAGTTCTTCCCGCCGAAGAGCCAGGCGGAGTCCGAGGCGCTGTACGCGAATATTGCGCTGCTCGAGAAGCTGCAGCCTTCGTTCGTTTCCGTCACCTATGGAGCGGGCGGATCGACGCGTCAGCTGACGCACGATCTGGTGGTGCGGCTGAAGCAGACCACCTCGCTGGATCCGATTCCACATTTGACCTGCGTGTGCCACAACGAGCAGGAGGTTGACGACATCCTGACCAAGTACGCGCAGGCCGGTATCAGCAATGTGCTGGCTCTGGGAGGTGATCCGCCGCGCGATCTGCCCGGCTACGACCGTACGCAGGATGCGTTCCACCACGCGGCGGACCTGGTCGGTTTTGTTAAGCGGTTCAATGACGGCGGAACGCATCCGGACCCGCGCGGATTCGGAATAGGGGTAGCCGGTTTTCCAGAGGGGCATCCTTCCACCCCGAACCGGCTGGATGAGATGGACTTTCTTAAGGCCAAGGTGGATGCGGGCGCGGACTATATCTGCACCCAGCTCTTCTTCGACAATCACGACTTCTACGACTTTCGCGAGCGCTGCGAATTGGCCGGCATCCACGTCCCGATCATCGCCGGTATTATGCCAATCACAACGCTCAGCGGCATGAAGCGTATGGCGCAGCTAGCGCTGGGAGCGCGGGTTCCGGCGAAGCTGCTGCGCGCGCTGGGGCGGGCCGGAACGGATCCAGAGGCGGTGAAGCGGGTGGGAATCCACTGGGCAACCGAGCAGTGCCGCGACCTGCTGGATAGCCAGGTGCGCGGGATTCACTTCTACACGCTGAACCGGTCGGACGCCACGCGGCAGATCTACCAGAACCTGGGGCTTGCGGACAGCCTCGCACTGCGACGCACCGAAGGCCAAGCGGCAGTCTGACAGGGGCGGTGCTGGCTTAATGCGCAGAACGCCGCTATTGTTTTCAGGGTACTGGTAACAGCGGGTTGATGCTGCGCGGAACCGAATGCAGGCGTCCAACCATGAGAGAGGCAGGGCGCTTGGCGATTCGTTTGCATTTCTGGGGGGCCGACCAGACGGTTACCGGCTCAAGTCACCACATTGAATGCGCAGGGCAGAACGTACTGCTGGACTGCGGGTTGTTTCAGGGCAAACGCGAGCAGGCGGTGGAGATCAACTCGCACCTGGCGCTGACGCCGGAGCAGTTGAAAGCCGGCGTACTGAATGCCGTGGTGGTTTCGCACGCGCATATCGACCACACCGGCTGCCTGCCCCTGCTTTCCAAGCAGGGCTACACGGGGCCGGTGTACACCACTCCTTCCACCATCGACCTGTGCTATCCGATGCTGAAAGACAGCGCGCACATCCAGGAAAGCGACGCGGAGTTCATGCAGAAGCGGCAGAGCCGGCGGCGCGCGATCCAGATGCCGGAGGGTCCTTCGCCGGTCCAGCCGCTGTACACGCAGGAGGATGCGGCGGCGATCTGCGATCGCATGCGGCCGGTGAAGATGCACACACCTTTCCTGGTGGCAGGCACAAAGGATGCGGGCTTCACGATGACGTCATATAACGCGGGCCACATGCTGGGGTCGACCTGCGTGCTGATGGAGGGTACGGAGAACGGGAAGACGGTGCGGCTGCTGTTCTCCGGCGATGTCGGCCGCAAGAATCTGCCCATCATCAAGGACCCGGACCAGGCGCCCGCAGCCGACTACCTGATTATGGAGAGCACCTATGGCGACCGGCTGCACGCTCCGGCGACGGACGTGAAGCA
>JAICMT010000458.1 GCA_025929125.1 Acidobacteriaceae bacterium
AAGATGCTGCTGAATGAGTATCGGCTGCAGCCGTGGACGCGCGAGGCCCAGGATTTTCTGGTGGAACAGATGAACGGGTTCTTCTTCGGTGAGGGTGAAGGCGGGTCACTGCCCAGGGAATATGTGCCTCCATCGCACTGAAATTCTCGGCAGGTGAGGAGCTTGGGTAAAGCAGCTGAGTTGTTGATGGCGTTCTGTGGCCCAAGCGCATTGTTGAGAGCGGTTCGTATGACGGGCCGCGAGTCAGCTTAACGGCTAAAGGTCTCTCCGTTCCCTCGGTGAGGGCTGGTGGCCCGAGCGTATCCCTGTTCTTCGCAGAGGGCGCGGTGTACACTAGGGGCTGGAAAACCCCCGCTGTCGGCCCACAATGGGCGGCGCGCAAGGTAAGAAAGTCGGGACGTGGCTCAGCCTGGTAGAGCGCACCCTTGGGGTGGGTGAGGTCGCTAGTTCGAATCTAGTCGTCCCGACCATTTACTCTCGACAACTTGGCAAGACTGGAATCAAGAGCAGCTAACTTTGGGTCCAAAGTTTGGGTCCAGGTCTGTGCGTGACACTGTACGTGAACAGGGCGGAGTTGCGGCTCCGCCTTTTGTTGTTATCCACAGGTACGGCCTCGATTGGAGCCCGTCGAAAGGGGAAGACCTTCGTGAGGCTGGCAATCCCATGATGCGACTCCCCCCACCACCGCCGCCGTTCGTCAGGGCATATCAGCATGTGCGCACGGAGAATAAGGAATGGCATTCAATCTGCTTGCGCTGCCACATGATGGCCGCGTGTGCTCCCAAGAGTGGGGACTTGGATACTCAAGAGCAGGAGCACATCTGCTTCACAGCTAATACCGCTCTTGACTGCCCTCACAACCGCAGTTGAGTTAGCGGAAGCCGACAGCACGCGTCCCGGGGGTTTCGAGTCAAGCGCGTACTCAGTACGGAGAACAGCGGGCTGGTCAGAAGCTCCGCGTATTATTCGGGACATTTGTAGGTCTGAGGATGCGAGGTTCGCTTTTGCTCAAGCCCTGAGAGCCGAAATAAGTTTCTGAGGATGCGGCGTCTCGAAAATGTTCAATCAGGCCATCGCTTAGGATCTTCAACAAACTGCGCCTCACAACGCAGCGGGCGCGGGGTTCAGGCCGGAGATTCCGGACTGGTCCCGCGCTCGTCGCGTTGGTTCTGGTGCTTTAGCGTCCTGGGCAGCTTGCCTGGAAGCAGAGGTTCTGGCTGAAGAACGGCATGACGTGATTCTGGAATCGGTCCGCCACGGCGCTGGTGTGCGTGCCGGGGTAGATCTCGAAGCTGTTGTTCAGGCCGTAGTTATCGAGGATGGTGTGCAGTTTGCCGGCATCCACTCGCAGGCCGTCCTGATCGCCCACGTCCATGGCGATGCCGTGATAGCGCCTCAGGTTATCGATGTACTGGTCGACGAATGCGAGCGGCGCATTGGCTGCCCACTTGGCGAGAACATCCTGCTGCACCACTCCATCCTTCATGGGGAGATCGAGGTAGAGTGGCGGATTCTTGGGATCGGGAGACCACGCGGCAGCGCTGGCCAGTTGGGTTTTGAGGCCGCCGGGCAGATTGGCCGCCTCCGCCGGAGACTTAACCTCAGCGAGCGCCTTCTCCATATCCATATTGCCGCCGCCGGGACCATTCCCGCGGCCCGGAGCATTGGCAGGGGCCGGAGCATTGGCGGCGCCCGGGCCATTGGCGGGGGCCGGAGCATTGGCTGGGGCCGCACCGTTGGCACGGCCGGCACCATTGGCGGGGCGGGGACCGCCGGCCATGCGCGCCGACATGCAGCAGGGGCTCATGATGTAAAGGCTGCCAAAGACGTCCGGGTGCTTCATTCCGATGCGGCTGGCGCCATAGCCGCCCATGGAGTGGCCGACCAGGCCGCGGCTCTCGCGGTTGGCAAAAGTGCGGTAGTGGGCGTCGATATAGGCGACCACGTCATGCGCGATGTAGTTTTCAAAGTCGCCGGTGGTCTGCGAACTGGAGTACATGGAGCCGTTGTAGATGGTCTTGGAATCCGGCAGCACCACGATCATTTCCTTCGCGCCCTGCGCGAATGCGCCCTCGATGGTCTGCGGCACATGGATCTCGTGCGTCCACTGCTCCGCTCCGATGGAGTAGCCGTGAAGCGCGTAGACCACCGGATAACGCCGGTTCTTCTGGGTGGCGTAGCTGGGT
>JAICMT010000156.1 GCA_025929125.1 Acidobacteriaceae bacterium
GTGGTGACGCGGATGCCTTTATGCCGAAGCTCGGCATGCAGGCCCTCCGAGAAGCCCACCAGGGCGAACTTGCCGGCACAATACGGCAGCAGATGCGGCACAGCAACCTTGCCACCGATCGACGAGATGTTGACGATCGCGGCGCGGCGCTTCCAGCCCGGGGCAGGTGTCTGCCGGAGCAGGTGGGGCAGGGCAGCGAGGGTAATAGTGGCCGGCGCGAGATAGGAGATCCGCAGAGCGCGCTCGAAGGCCTCGGGGGATTGACTCTCGACAGGGCCAACTTCGATGATCCCTGCGTTGTTGATCAGCACATCGATGCGGCCAAAGTGAGCCAGCGATTCGGAGATCAATCGGCGGCACTCGGCGGGGTCCATCAAATCGCCATCG
Organism: Acidobacteriaceae bacterium; assembly: GCA_025929125.1. GTDB lineage: Bacteria > Acidobacteriota > Terriglobia > Terriglobales > Acidobacteriaceae > Edaphobacter. Next base: position 388 of record JAICMT010000156.1, read on the forward strand.
AAGAGGTAGAAGTCGTGAGCTGCGAGATGCGGGTGAGACTCGATAAGGCTGGCCTGTGCCTGCTCCAACTCCGCCCGGTTGCGGGCTGCCAGGACCAGGCGCACATGCTTTCGAGCGAAGCGCGATGCGAGCGCATATCCCAGACCGCGGGAGCCGCCGGTAATTACCACCACAGCGTCCTCGGGCACGGACTGGGAGCACAGGGCGCGCAGGGCTGCGCGGCCTGCAATCGCGGCGGCAACGGAGCCGGCCAGGGCGGTTGCGGCGACGGCGGCGCCGACGCCTGCCGTTATCAGCAGTGGCTTAGCAGTGTTCCTCATGGGCGTTTTAGATGCGGATCGGAGTTCACTTCGGGGTATCCTTTTCACGAGGGAGAAGGGACTTTGTTGGTATGACGACAAAGCGAAAGAACAAAGGCGCTTACATGATCTCGGCGGTGGCGGAGATGTATGACATCCACCCGCAGACGCTGCGCCTGTATGAGCGCGAAGGCCTGCTGACGCCCAGCCGGTCCGAGGGCAATACCCGGCTGTATACCGACGAGGATCTGGAGCGCCTGGAGTTCATACTCAATCTGGCACGCGATCTTGGGGTAAACATAGCAGGGATCGCCATTGTGCTGCAGATGCGCGAGCGCATGGAAGAGATGAACCGGCAGATGCAGGGCTTCGTCGACTACGTTCGTACCGAGATGCTCTCCCGCATGCAGCATCAGCAGCAGAGCCCTGGCCTGGTCCCCATGCCGCGGCCGGCGATCGTCACGCGGCGTCACGCCACCAGCGAGGAAACCGGCGCCGCCGAACCTCCTGTCAAAGCTCAACGGCAACGGCGCGTTTAGCGCTGCGATTCAGAGAGATCGGCGGCGGGAGCACTAGCGGCAGCGGGGCTGATGCGCTCAAAGCGTCCGTCGGGGCCGATGGAGTAGGTTCCACCGTGGTAGTAGGTAGTGCTGCCGATGTAGCTCGCAACCCACACGACGAAGCCGAGCAGGTCCCGGAGCGGATAGATTAAGATCGGTTTGGCCGGCGATTCATCCTCGAGCGCCCACAACACCACGGCAGCCATCAGCCAGCGGTTCCCACAGGTTGCCAGCAGCCACAGCAGGCCCGCGATGAAATGCCCGGTGCAAAGACCCCAGAGCAGTCCGGCTAGTCCGAAGGGAACCGCATAGGTGAGCCCGGTCCCCAGGTGGCCCGCCGGACGCGAGCGGCGCGTGCTCTTCATCCAGCGGAGCTGATCACGGAATGAGGCCCGCAGCCCCTGCGGAAGCACCATTAGGCGCACGACATAATTTGCCATGCGGACGCCGTAGCCTGCGTTCGCCAAGCGATTTCCGAGCACGAAATCTTCGGCGTAATACTGGCCAAGGTCTTCGCAGCCGCCAGCCTTCTGCAAGGAGTCCCGGCGCATCACCATGCTTACCCCGAGAGCGAATCGGGTTCCGCGTTCGACCATATCCGCGACGAAGATTCCCCCGGACATCTCCACGCTCTTACCGACTGCATCCAGCTGAGCGGCGAAGCCTCCCGTGGTACGGCCGACGTAGAGGCACGAGGCGAGCTCGCGCTCAGGCTGCGCCAACTCCTGCACCATGTTACGCAGGTAGTCGGGTGAGACGCGCGCGTCGGCATCGCTGGTGATCAAAATGTCGTGCGCTGCGGCTTCCGCGAGGACTGCGAGCGACCACATCTTCGCGTTGGGAAATTGCGGCTCACCACAGACAAGCAGACCGGCGCGAACCTTGGGGTACTGCGCGGCGATGCGTTTGGCGAGTTGCAGACCGGTATCGGTCTCATGTCGCGCGCAGAAGAGAAGCTCGTACTCGGGGTAGTCGAGTTGGAAGAATCGATGCAGGTTTTCTTCCAGGTCGGGCTCAGTCCCATGCAGCGGTTTGAGCACGCTTACGGGTGGAAGAAACTCAGCAGGTGCACTCTCCTCGCGGCGCTTGCGCCGGCCGAAGCGGACAGCTCCGGCGAGTACCAGCGCACAGTAGATGGCGGAGGTGAAGGTGCCGGTGAGAGCGGCATAGAGCAAGATGCGCAGAAGCAAGTTCATGTTCTATTTCGCCATTCCGATCGTTCGCTCGATGGCGCGCCTTCCAGTCTATGGGAGGATGGCGCCTGCAGGGGCGCGCGCTGACGAGATCAGGGCTGATTGGTGAGGACCGACTTGCCTCCGGACGAGGCGAGCACGTGAACCGTGCCGAAACGCGCGAGGTCCGGAGCTCGGTGCTCAGGCTCATAGGTAAAGAAGAATAGCCGGCGCGGACCGGACCAGAGCCGGTGCAGCGAGTCGTCGGTTTCGAAGATCTGCGGGGCGTCCGGCCAGAAGCTTCCGTACCACGGTCCGTTGATACGGCCGTTGACCAGGTGCACGGGCTCCTGCGTGTAGAAGAGCAGCGTGGAACCCCCCGTCAGTTCGCCGTCGATGAGGATCAAGTCCGACAGTCTCGGTGCTTGATGCTGCCGATCCAGAATTGCCTGGGCAAGTTGCCGCGAGCCCAGAGTAGGGTAGAAGCGCGACAGACCTCCGTGAACGGCCATCAGCAGGGTCATGGCTGCCAAAGCGAGCGAAAGATTTGCGGCGAAGAGGCGCTCGCGGCGGCGCAGCAGATACGTGATGGGTCCGATGGCCAGCATGGACACTCCGAAGAGGATCAGCGGGCGGCGGAAGAATCCCATAGCGCGGCCGGTGAGATCGAAAAGGTGATCGAGCGAGAGATTGTAGATTCCGTTCTGGTTGAGCAGATCGGAGATGTCGGTGCCGGGATCGACGTGCGGGGCGGTGACGGCGAAATAGAGCGCAACGGCTGCGCAGGCGGTGCAAAAAGGCACGAGCATCCAGCGATGCCAGGCAAGCATGGAACGGCGGGTGTGGCGCGCACTTGGCCGCTCGGCAATGCCCAGCGCACCGCCTGCCAGAAGCGCAAGCGCAGGCAGCGCAGGCAACGAGTAGTACTCCTGCCGCGCCGAGAGGGTGAAGAAGCCCATGACCAGCGCGGTCCAGAGCAGCAGGGTCAGAGCGGCTTCGCGAGGTCGCAGCAGGCCGGTTTCAGCACGCGCGATCTGTGGAGCGCGTGCGCGCAGAGCGAGGATGTGCTGGCGCAGCGCTGCGGGCAAGAACGCGGCCCAAGGGAAGACCCAGATCACGGCGAGCAGCCAGAAGAACGGGATCGGAACCTGGCCGTAGTCCTTCGGGATGCGGCGCGAGAGGAAGCGCGCGACGTGCTCGTTGTACAGATAAAACCAGGCCCAACCGCCGTGCGCCGGCAGACCGAGGCCCGCGGGCAACGGGATCGCAGGAGTCTGGCGGGCAGCGAGGATGTGCCAGGGCAGCGCAATTGCGAGGAAGAGGGCGGTCGAACTGACGAGGTGGAATCTGGGCAGCAGGCGCAAGGTCCGAGTGCAGGCAAGGTAGAGCAGGGCAAAGGCAACTGGAAACACCAGCCCGATGAAGCCTTTGGTCAGGACGTTGAGCGCGGTAGTCGCAGCAAACACAAGACAGGGCAGCAATGCGGAGCGCCGCTGCTCGATTCGGTCGTGCGCGGCGAGAAAGGCGTGGATGGAAACTGTGAGCCACAGCGCTACGGCGATATCCGGGATGTAGAAACGCGTGTAGAGATACGGACCGATGCAGGTTGCCAGCGCGAGCGCAGAGTAGAGCGCGGCACGCTCGCCGGTGGTCGAGGGGGCAGTGCTGGCGAAGAGGCGAAGCCCGAGCGCATAGGTGGCAAGTAGCAGCGCCAACATGAGCAGCGCCAGCGGAATTCGTCCGGCCCAGTCATGCGGACCGAAGATCCCCATAGAGCCGGCGGCGAGCCAGTACATGAGCGGCGGTTTATCGAAGAAGCGGATGCCGTCGATGAACGGAGTGACGAAGTTGTGGCGGACGATCATCTCTCGCGCGATCTCCAGGTAAACGGAGTCCACGTCGTCGAGCAGGCCGGGAGAGAACAGGCCGCCTACGTGGAGGACAAGCCACGCGAAAACGATCAGGGCGACGGAGACTGGATTCCAGGAGCGGCGAGGCCGCCGAGTGCGGGACAGGGGGGGGCCCCCTGTACTTTCCGCGTAAAGTATTCCGGCATCAGGGCTTACGGGCAAAGTATTCCAGGCTCGGGAGTTGATGTTGGTGGTCGCCGGGATAGAGACTGGCGGATCTGTTACAACTCTGCTCGCTGAACCTCTTCCTAATTTAAGTATATCGATTGGAGCAAAACTCATGTCACCTAAAAATTTTGCTGGTAACTGGCTGACAGCGGTAGCTTTGCACGGATTGCAAGAAGCAAGGGGGCTTGACAGGATTCTGAGCACGGCGCCTCAGCCCCTTGAGGATGGTGCAGGGCAGATCCGGATGGAGCAGAGAGAAAAGCGTCAGCGGGCGGGACTTAGGGGGCGGTCGGTGATAAGGGCTTTGCCCGAGGACTCGGCGAGGAGTATTTGGCGCGAACCGAGGAGCCGATCGACTTCGTCGCGTTTATTGATCGGGACGAAGAGGATCTTGCGGGAGCCGACGCCCCAGTTCGCGAGCAACTGGCCCGGGGTAAGGAAGTAGCGCTGGGCGTCCGGGAAGGTGCCGCCGAAGAGCATGGAGGAGGAGCGGCCGTCGACCAGGACGACCGGGTCCGCGAGCCGGCGATTCAGGTAGTAGCCGATGGAAGAGCCGTAGGCCTGGTCGCCGTAGAGCA
>JAICMT010000073.1 GCA_025929125.1 Acidobacteriaceae bacterium
CCGATGCTGAGATCCAGTCCTACTACAACTCACACCTGGCTGAGTACAAGACAGAAGAGCAGGTGAAGACCCGGCACATCCTGATCAACTCGAAGGCAGGCGCCGACGCCCAGTCCGACAATGCCGCGAAGGCGAAGGCGGAGGACGTGCTGAAGCAGTTGAAGGCTGGCGGCAACTTCGCCGAACTGGCCAAAAAGTATTCCGAAGACCCGGGCAGCAAGGATCAGGGCGGCGAGCTTCCGCTGATGCCGACTGCGGGCCTGGATCCGGCCTACGCGAAGGCGGCGATGGCCCTCAACCCCGGCCAGACCTCCGGGCTGGTCAAGTCGCAGTTTGGGTACCACATCATCCAGACCGAGCAGAAGCAGCCCGCCGGCACCAAACCGCTGAGCGAGGTGAAGGACTCGATCGTGCAGGTCCTCGAGCAACAGAAGGCTGGACAGGCAGAGCAGCAGTTCGCCGGTCAGCTTGCGGACGATGCCCGCAAGAACGGCATGGAGAAAGCTGCAGCCGCACATGGGCTGCACGTGGTCACCACCGATTACGTCGCGCGCGATGGCGTGATTGGCGGCCTGTCCGACGCCTCTTCCCTGCTCAATCAGGCGTTCTCTGCCAGCAAGGGTGCTGCGCCTGCAACCGTCTCCACCGGCGATGGCTTTGCCGTCTTCCAGGTGCTCGACGTGAAACAGGCGCACGCGCCTGACTTTGCCGAGTACAGGTCGCACATCCTCGACGACTACCGCAACGAGCGCGCCCCCGTAATTATCCAGGACGAGCTCCGCAAGCTGGATGACCGCGCCAAGGTGCTCAACGATCTGAAGAAGGCTGCTGCCGAGTTTAAGATTTCCGTCAAGTCCAGCGATCTCGTGGGACAGGACGGCCAGATTCCCGACCTCGGAGCCATGACCGGCGGCGCAGCGGTTGCGTTCTCGCTGCCTAAGGGAGCCATCTCCGGCCCGATCAGCACGGCGGACGGCGGAGCCGTCCTCTCCGTCACCGACAAGCAGGAGCCGAGCGCGGACGAGATCGCCAAGAACTTCGATCGCATGCGCGATCAGCTTCTCAGTGAGCAACGCGATCAGATGTTCAACGTGTTCGTGGGCACTCTGGCCAAGCGGTATGAGGATGGCAGGGGAATCCGGCTGTCCAGGCAGGCACAATCGCCAGCCAGCTAAAGACTCATTGAATACTCGCCTGGGGCCTGTCCTCCGCCGGTTGTGCTCGCCGGCAGTGGGCAGGCCCTCTGGTTTGCAAGCTTCAATATCCAGTGGGCAAAATTGCCCGCTGCTGCATCTCAAGCAAAAGATCGCTGAAGGATCGGGGATGAATCAGGACCGCCTCTGTGGAGTCTTATTGCATGTCACGTCGCTGCCCTCGCTGGGGGGCGTGGGTGACTTCGGCCCCGCGGCCTATGAGTTCATCGATTTTCTGGTCTCCGCCAAACAGCGCCTGTGGCAGGTGCTTCCGCTCGGACCCACGGGCTATGGCAGCTCCCCGTACTCGGGCCTCTCGGCCTTCGCAGGTAATCCGGTGCTGCTCTCCCTGGAACGGCTGGTGGGAGATGGCCTGCTCGCGCCAGCCCTGCTCGAATCGGTGCCCGGCCCCGGCGGGCCGGCTGACTTCGGTACGGCGTGGGAGTGCAAGATGCCCCTCATCTACGAGGCCGCATCCAACTTCCTTGACCGCGCAAGCGAAATCCAGCGCGCCGAGTTCCTCAAATATTGTGAGCAGAACATCTCATGGCTGCCGGACTACGCCATGTTCAACGTGCTCCGCCGACGCTTCGGCTACCGGAGCTGGAATGAGTGGCCGGAGGAATTCGCGCTGCGCAACCAGCAGACTCTCTCGCAGACCATGAATGAGTGCAGCCGGGAGCTCGCGATGGAGCAGGCGGTCCAATACCTCTTCCATCAGCAGTGGACCGCATTGCGCGAGTACGCGAACGAGCACGACGTCCGTATCCTCGGCGACGTCGCCATCTTCGTCAGCTACGACAGCGCGGATGTGTGGACCAACCCGGAGATCTTCGAGTTGGACGAGCAGCGCCGCATGATCCGCGTCTCCGGCGTGCCGCCTGATTACTTTTCCGCCTCCGGGCAGCGCTGGGGCAATCCTCTCTATCGCTGGGACATCCTGCGCGAACGAGGCTTCGACTGGTGGGTGGCACGCATGCGCCGCGCGCTCGCGCTGCACGACCTGGTGCGGCTGGATCACTTCCGCGGCTTCGAGGCTTATTGGTCGATCGCCGCCGAGGAAGACACCGCCATGCATGGGCATTGGGTCAAGGCTCCGGGCAATGACCTCTTCCAGCGACTGCGTGAGCTGCTGGGAGACCTGCCTTTCGTCGCCGAAGACCTCGGCCTCATCACACCGGAGGTGGAAGACCTACGCGAGCGCTTTGCCATGCCCGGTATGCGCATCCTGCAGTTCGGATTCGGCGAACGTGGCTCGCATGTTTATCTTCCCCACAACTACGTTCCCAACACCGTGGTTTACACCGGCACTCACGACAACAACACCACGCTGGGCTGGTGGCGCGATACGGCAACGCCCATTGAAAAAGCAAACATTGAGTCGTACCTTGGTCCCGTGACCGGCGAAGCCGATGTCGTCGGGGCGATGATGCGGACAGCCGCTCGCTCCGTCGCGAACATCTGCATCTTTCCCATGCAGGACATCCTCTGCCTCGGCTCCGAAGGCCGCATGAACACTCCCGCCGCCGGGCACGGCAATTGGACGTGGCGCTACTCGAGCAACCAGTTGCGTCCGGAGATCGCCGCCACGCTTGCCCGGCTGATGGAGATGACCGATCGGGATGGCTATGTGCCCGCAAAAGATGCGATCGCAGGGCTTCCAGACTGATCCGGAATGGGCCCGAGGCGTGAAAGGAACGTTGGCACTTGCTCTGCACATCCTGCCGACTGCGGTATCCGTTCTAAACTAAAGAGCAGTACCACTCATTACAGGAGCAACGATGCCTCTCTCTGGCGAAGCAATCCGCACCATGAACTATGTCGATGACATCTCCGTAACGCTGCGCCGGATTCTTACGGTCCTCCCCTCACTCACGGAAGAAGAGCGCCGGCGTGTCTCCGACCACATCAAGAAGGCCGACCCCAGCTACGACAGCGTGCTGCAGGCATTGCAGGCCAAGAAGTGAATTCCCCAGCGGCCGGCGGAACCTCCTCGCCGTCCCAATTACTCAAAACCACCGCGGTCATCGGAGCAGGCAGAGCCGGCCGAGCGTTCGCCTTTCTCTGCGCCCGCCGAGGCCACCGCGTCATCCTGGAAGACGTCATGCCGGCCAACCTTCGGCATGCGCAGCAGGAACTCGCGCAGCTCGGCCCCGCAGCCATCTGCGGGACGCTTGAGCTCGCAGGCACCATTGAAGCAGCCGTGCGTGAGGCCGACCTCATTGTGGATTTCGTGCCCGACGAGCTCGAATCCAAGCTCGAAATCTTCTGCCTGGTCGACCGTATGGCACCGCCGAAGACGCTGCTGCTGACTCCGTCGGAGAACCTCAGCATCACCGACCTCGCCTCCTGCACCTATCGCAGCGACCACTGCTTTGCCGTACGCGGCGCCTTTGGTGAGATCCAGCATGGCGGAGCGGTGCGCCTTCTATATCCGGCGGCAACGAATGAGGCATCGCTCAACTCCGTGGCGGGTTTCCTGCGCGAGCTTGGGGCCAGCGTCCAGGTTGAGCCGGATCAGGACGCACCCATGCTGGTGAAGAACCAGCGCTGACTACCGCTCTTCGGATTTTTTGCGCAAATCGACAATCTGCGGATGGAGTAGCTTAGCCGTCAGCGATCTGGTCAGAGCCTCGACCGCAGCCTGCTGCTCCGCCGTAAGGCTCCCCAGACGCTTGGCCGCTCGCGCCAGCTCCAGCTGCCGCACCGCCTCGGCATTTTCCTGCAGCGCAACAATCGCCGGGACCACCTCACGCCGTTCCAGGTGCTGGTGGTACTTCTCCACCTCCGCCGTAACGATCTTCTCCGCCTCGGCTGACTCCCTGCTGCGATCCGCCAGGTGAGCAGCTGCGACCTGCTGCAGGTCGTCGATGTCGTACAGAAAGCAGCCTTCAATCTCATTGACTCCGGGATCCACATCGCGGGGCACGGCGATATCAATAAAGAACATGGGCCGATTGCGGCGGCGTTCCATCAAACGAAGGCCGTGAGAGCGATCGAAGATGTGCGTCTGCGCCCCAGTCGATGTAACGACAATGTCAGCGCGTGCAGCCTGCTCGTACAGCTGTTCGAATGCAACCACCTCGATACTGCAGCGCGGCGCATTCGGCTGCGCTACGATCTGCGCCGAAATCTGCTCGGTCATCTGCCCGGCGATCAGGGCCGCCCGCTCCCGGGTGCGGTTGGAGACAAGGATTGATGTGGCTCCCTGCTGCAGCAAATGGCGCGCTGCGAGATCCGACATCTTGCCTGCACCGACCAGCAGCACTGTCTTGCCCTGCAGCGAACCGAAGATTTTGCGCGCAAGCTCTACGGCAACCGATGCAATGGAAACCGAGCTGGACCCAATCTGCGTCTCGGACCGAACTCGCTTAGCCACCGAGAACGCGCGCTGCAGCAGAGGTTCCAGGCAGGCGGCCACGGCTCCGGCTTCCCTCGCGCAGCTATAGGCTTCCTTCACTTGCCCAAGGATCTGCGGCTCGCCCACAACCATGGAATCCAAGGAAGAGGCTACGCGGAAGAGGTGTCGAATAGCCTCGCGGTCGCGGAATTCGTACAGATGCGGCTCGACCGAACTCGCCGGAATGGCGTAGTACTCGTGCAGAAAGCGCAGCAGGTTCGTATTGCCTCTGCCCTCGTCCTGCTCCTGCCAAACCAGGAACTCGACTCGGTTGCACGTCGAGAGGATCATCGATTCGCGCACCCCGGGCTGCTGCGTCAGGGTTCGCACCGCATCGGGCAGCCGCGTTGCAGAGAGCGAGAGCCGCTCGCGCACCTCAATCGGCGCCGTCGTGTGATTCACGCCCACCAGCAACAATATTCCCGAGCTCGCAGAGACGTGCTCTGCAGCAGGCGTAAGGCGTTGTTGCGTCACCGAACTCATGGCGTGGCAAACCTGTGGACGACGGAGAACTGGTTGGCTGCCCAGACAAACAACACAACCAGCACGATCAGACTCGAGAGATAGACGGCACGCCGTCCGCGCAATCCGGACGAGCGGCGGATGAAAATTGAAACGATATAGGCTATCCAGAGGCCGAACGTGAGTAGAATTTTCGGGTCTGCGAAGTACCGTGCCCCGTAATCCGCCTGAGCCATCAATGTGCCGATCAGCAACCCAGCGGTCATGCAGGGAAGGCCGAAGAGCAGAGTCTTCAACGCAATCTGATCAATCGTCTCCAGCGGCATATCAACCGCGGGCAGTCTGTCCAGACGCGAGCCTTTGTTCTTCAGCCGCCGCTCCTGGATCAGGTACAGCACCGACGCAAGCAGCGAAACGATCAGCCCAGCGTAGGCAGCCAGCAGCAGCACAATATGGACAATCACCCACCCGGTGTGGACCGGCTGCGAAAAGCTCTCCTGCCCAGGTCGGAACGCGGCTAGCCCAGCTAACAGAAACACGATCGGCAGCACGAAGATGCCCAACGACACCGAACGGTGTCTCCAGTAGACCGCCAGAAACAGCAGCGCGAGAATCAGAGCCAGGAGCGACTGTACCTCGTGCGCCTCCACCGGCAACCGATGATGCGCGGCATTGAGCATCTCGGCTAGCGACACGAAATGCAGCCCCGCTGCTCCAATGGCCGCCGGTATCGCGAACTGACTCCAGCGCGGCCGGTTATACAGCGCGGCTGGCAGGACGGCCAGCGAAGCTATGCCGTACAGAACCACCGCGAGTCTGAGCCAGAGGAGAGTCATTGCACCACTAGAAAGTATATCGGTCGGCCAATGCCGAAGTCAGATTCTCTGCGGAATTGCTGTATTCTGGGCGTTCAGCATGCCCCCCACAGCAACCGGCGATCCCGCGATGACCCCCGCCATGCGGCAGTACTTTGCCGCGAAGGAGGCACATCCGGACTGCCTGATGTTCTGCAGAATCGGCGACTTCTACGAACTCTTTTACGAGGACGCCATCGTAGCCTCGCGCGAGCTGCAGCTTACGCTAACCGCACGCGACCGGGAGAAGAAGCAGCCCATGTGCGGCGTCCCGTACCACGCGGCCGAGCAGTACATTCAGCGGCTGCTGCGTAAGGGCTACCGCATCGCGCTCTGTGAGCAGACCGAGGACCCGAAGCTCACAAAGAAGCTCGTCCGGCGCGAAGTGACGCGCGTGCTGACGCCCGGCACCGTGCTCGACTCCGGCTTCACTCCAGACCAGAGCAACTGGCTGGCCAGCCTCTGCTTGCAGGGCTCGGGAGCGACAGTTACGGCCGGCCTGGCACTGCTCGATCTCTCTACCGGCGATTTCCGCGCCACTGAGTTCGCTGGCCCCGCTGCCTCGGCGCAGTGCCTGGATGAGTTGGAGCGGATCCGCCCCGCGGAGCTGCTGTATCCGGAGAGTGGCCGCACGGGCCTGGTCCGCGGCACACAAGGAAGCCTCAGCGAAATCGCCGCGGAGAACTGGAACGGAGAAGCCGGCGGCATGCTCGCCGATGTGCGGACCAAAACACCCCTCGAAGACTGGATCTACACCGCCGACTACGCTGTACCTGTCCTGCGCAAACAGCTCGCGGTGCATTCCCTCGATGGCTTGGGGCTCGGTGGTCACGAGTCCGCCGCCATCGCGGCCGGAGCGCTGGTCCATTATCTGCAGAAGACGATGCAGGGCGGCCTGGAGCATATTGACGCGCTCCACTACTACGAACGCGCCGCTTTCCTGCAACTGGATGCGGTGAGCGTGCGCAACCTGGAGCTGGTGGAGCCACTCTTCTCCGGCGAATCCGCGCAGACCACTCTCTTCCACACCCTCGATGCATGCTGCACTCCGATGGGCAAACGGCTGCTCCGCTCCACGCTGCTGCGCCCCTCTCGCGAGCTGGCAGAGATCGCGGACCGCTTGGACGCAGTTGCCGAAGCGGCACAGGACCTTCCCCGGCGCGAAGGGCTCCGGCGCGCCATGGGTGGGCTGCTGGATTTGGAGCGCCTGCTGGGCCGGGTGGCACTGGACTCTGCCGTGCCGCGCGACCTGATGACGCTCGCTGGCGCGCTGGGCTGCCTTCCGGCAGTGGCGCAAGAAGCGGGCGCTTTCGGCGCCGCAAAATGGTCCGCGCTGGCCCAAGGACTCGACCCGCTCCAGGACCTC
>JAICMT010000079.1 GCA_025929125.1 Acidobacteriaceae bacterium
GACAGTTTTCTTCTCCACTTTGTTTGCACCATCGACCGTGAGTACAAAGGGCTGCGCGCCTGTCTGATCAACTGCTTGGACCGGCACCGTGAGCGAATCATTGCGATGCGCCACATTCAGCGTGACCTGCCCATACATCCCGGGGGTGAGCTGGCCGGTCTTGTTCGGTACGTCGATCTCCACCTGCATGGTTCGTGTTGCAGGATCCAGCGCGCCGGCGCTTCGCGTCACGCTTCCCTGAAACGTCTTCGCGATGGCATCGACGTATACAGAGGCTGGATCTCCAACATGCACGTAAGGCGCGAGCGACTCGGGCACCGGCAGCCTGAGCCGAAGAGTGTCCACCTCCGCCACCTTCACCACCGGAGCCGAGCCCGCGTTGGAAGTGCCCGCCTGAATCAGCGTGCCGGTATCGGCATAACGCCAAGTCACGATTCCGTTGAAGGGAGCCAGAATGCGCGAGTACTCCGCAAGGGAAGAGTAGCGCTGGCTGTCTGCCTGGGAAACGCCGAGTTGCTGGCGGGTCCCGGAGAGGGCCGCTTTGGCGGCATCCACCTGGGCTGCTGCGGCGCGGTCTCGCGCCAGTGCATCGTCGATCTCCTGTTGCGCAATCAGTCCAGGACGGGCCTTGGCAGCTTGTTCCAGGCGTCGGGCTGCGGAATGGAAGGAGTCATAGTTTGCCTGAGCACGCAGTACGTCACTCTGGGCCCGGCTGATCTGCTCCTGAGACTGACGGACACCAGCGTCGGCCCCTTGTACCTGGGCCAGAAGTTCAGGAACGTCTAGCGTGGCGAGCACCTGGCCTGCCTTCACCCGGTCCCCGATATCCACGTTGATGTGCTGGATGTACCCGGCAACTTTGGCATGCAGTTCCACCTGCTGATACGGAATGAACTCGCCCGCAACCTGAAGCTGGTTTTCCAGATGGGCTCGGCGCACCGTGGTAACTGGAGCGACAGGCGCCTGCTGCGCTATCTTGACTGCGTCGTCGTGCGAGCACCCTAAAGCCCACAGGGTCACAATCGTCAGGGCAATGGGAGTGAAGATATTCATTGCGCGCCGATAGCCCGCGCGCTTCCACAAATCTCGATTCATACGGGACTCTCGCCTTACCTTCAACAGAGTTATGCCTAAAGTGGTACAGGGACACGGCTGCTTAACCCAGGGAGGCGCCTGACCTGAAGTCGGCGCCAATAGGGAACTGGAGAACAGCTAGAGTGCGGGCGGAGGGCGTATCGCGAGGGGAGCCGAGATCCAGTCAGAGGAGCTTGGACGGGAATCGGCCGGAATGCTGTGAGGGGTGTGATCAGAAAACAGCGGCAGGGCCAGAAGCGGAAGCACGCAAAGCAACACAGTTGCTAGCTTTGCGCTCCTGGGAATGCGCACCTCTGGCGGCTTCTGAACACCGGTAGCAGCTACCGATGCTGCGGCCACGTTATGTGTGGGATAGGCCGCCACCCGTCGTTCCACCGCGAAGAAAGCGAGGAGAACACAAAGAATCGTGCCAAAGAAGAGCGCAGCTCGAGGGCTACCCGAAGCAACCGGCCGGAACGCCACCCGCGTATCCAGCGCGGTTGCCCACGGGGTTTGAGGTTTTGCTAAAGGATCAGGCGCTGCGCTTGCGCTTGAAGTCATCCGCACGGTCGGTGACGGCCTCCTTGGCATCCTTTGCCATAGACGTAACCTTATCACGGAGGTTGTGTTTGTCTTCGCGCATGCGTTCGTCCGCAGGATAGGTGCGGTCGTTCTCATAGCTGGTGTGGCCTGCGGAATTCGCCGCGTCCTTCGCCCTGCCCCAGGCTTCTTTGGCATTGCCTTTCACTTGATCCATGGCCCCGGAGTTGGCCATGCTGTCATCGCCGATAGCTTCCCCAACACCTTGCTTCATCTTGCCCTTGATCTCGTCGAATTTCCCCGATGCTTCGCTCTTGTTCATGATGTACTCTCCTGCAAACGTTTGCGGCCCGGACCGACGCAAGCGTCGTCCGGGCCGGTTGATGAGGATTCAGGCTAAGCTAGACCGCGCGTCTTCCAGAAAGAAGATTGAAGATCAGCACGATAACGGCGAGCACGAGGAGCAGGTGAATCCAGCCCCCGAGCGTGTAGCTGCTGACCATTCCAACCAGCCACAGAACAAATAGAATAATGGTGATCGTCCAAAGCATTTGTTTCGTCTCCTCAATCCTGCCCGGCAATCCCTTCTGCCATAGGCGGTGAACCCGGTGCGGACCATCCATGTGGTAAGTTGCGTTGAGACGGGCGAGGGTTGCCAAAGAGGCGCGGAAAATCAACCTTTCCTTCTTTGTATGAGTGGTTTGTGGAGTGACATTTTGAGGATCGCGATTCAAGGCGAACTGGGCTCGAACAGTCATATGGCTGCGCTGGCCATGCTGGGGGAAGAAACCGGATTGGAGATCGTGCCTTGCGCAGTCTCAGCCGAGGTCTTCGAGCGGGTAGAGAGTGGTGCAGTCGACGCCGCCGTGCTGCCAATTGAGAACAGCCTCCACGGATCGGTGGCAGAGCACTACGATCTGCTGTTGGCGCGGCCCATCCGCATCTTGCGCGAGAGCCTCATGCGCATCCGGCACAACCTGATTGCCCGGCCCGGAGTAACCGCAGATCAGATCCGCCGCGTAATCTCGCACCCGGTTGCGCTTTCGCAGTGCCGCAGGTGGCTGGCACAGCACCCCCAGTATGAGGCCGTCAACTTTTACGACACCGCCGGCAGCGTAAAGCACGTCATGGCGGAAGGCCTCACCGATACCGCAGGAATTGCCCCGGAACTTGCCGCCCAGCAGTACGGAGCAAACGTGCTGGAGCCGGGCATTGAGGACCACGCAGAGAACTACACCCGGTTCCATCTGTTGGTCCGAGTGCCGGCACAGGAACTGGCTGAACTCGGAACGATGGGCCAGCCGGATAAATCGAGCCTCGCCTTCGTCGTCCTGCATGAGCCGGGAACGCTGGTGCGCGCGCTCGATGGCTTTGCCCGCGCAGGAGTGAACCTTACGAAAATTGAATCGCGTCCAGTGCCGGGCAAGCCCTGGGAGTACGTCTTCTTTGTGGATGTCCGCTTCGAGCGGCTCGAGCAGATCGACGGTGCCATCGAGGAACTCGGCCGCCACTGCCAGATGGTGAAGGAACTGGGCCGGTACATCGCGGCCTGACGGGCGTGCCCTCCTGTCATTCCATTGTCCACCACGCTTGCCTTGCGTTCCCCACAGCAGTCTGATCTGCAGAGGAATTTCTCATGAACGCGGTCGGCATCCAAACAAGCGATAGAGGATGTGGGCCTGTTCTGGGCAGAACGCTAGTTTCGGCGGGATGCCTGTTTGCGACCTCGGAGATGGCTGACGCATCGAATAGAATGAAATTTGATAGTGACGCACTCAAGGAACAACCATGCCTAGCGATTTTGTAAGCATCATCAAACCAAATGGAGCCAAATCCGGCGAGGATCAGGGCGAGGAAGCTGCTGGACGTGTGCTGCCGGTTCTGCCGGTACGGGACACAGTGTTGTTTCCGCATGCGGTTCTGCCCCTGACCGTCGGCCGTGAGAGCTCAATCCAATTGATTCAGTCACTTGGCGAGGAGAAGACCATCCTGGTCGTGGCGCAGCGCGATGCCCGTCAGGACACGCCCCTAGCGGCGGACCTGCACACTATTGGCACGCGGGCCACGGTTCACAAGGTGGTCAAGATGCCGAATCAGAGCCTCTTCGTGTTTACGGAGGGCAATGAACGGGTCCGCTTGGGCGAATTCGGCCAGATCACTCCGTTCATGACGGCGGATAGCGAGCTGATTCAGGAAATTGAGCCGCAGAAGTCGGCCGAGCTGGAAGCGCTGCAGCGGAATGTGGTGAGCCAGTTCCAGCAGATCGTCACCTCCTCGCCGACATTGTCGGATGATCTCCAAACGATTGCCATCAACATTGAGGAGCCGGGACGGCTTGCCGATTTCATCGCGTCCTCGCTGCCGTTTCTCACGACCAGCGACAAGCAGGAACTGCTCGAAACTCCGGACATTGCCGCCCGGCTGGAGCGGATCAATAAGCACTTGGCGAAAGAGATCGAAGTTCAGCAGCTCCGGAACAAGATTCAGAGCGAGGTGCAGGATTCGGTTCAGTCTTCGCAGCGGGATTACTATCTGCGCGAGCAGTTGAAGGCGATCCAGAAGGAGCTTGGTGACCTCGACGACACCCAGAAGGACATCCAGGAGCTGAAGGAAAAGATTGAAGCTGCCGGGATGCCGGAAGAGGTGAAGAAGGACGCGCTGAAGGAGTTGAGCCGGCTGAGCCGCATGAACGCAATGGCGGCCGACTACTCCCTGACCCGGAACTACATCGAGTGGTTGGCGGTGTTGCCCTGGTCGAAGTCTTCCGGCAGCGATGTCGACATCCAGAAGGCCAAGGAGATCCTGGACACCGACCACTACGGCCTGCAGAAGGTGAAAGACCGCATTCTCGACTACCTGAGCGTGCGTCGGTTGAAGCCGAACATGAAGGGTCCCATACTGTGCTTCGTCGGGCCTCCAGGCGTCGGCAAAACATCGCTTGGACGCAGCGTGGCCAAGGCGCTGGGCCGAAAATTCTCACGCATATCGCTGGGCGGTATGCACGACGAAGCGGAGCTGCGCGGCCATCGGCGCACCTATATCGGTGCGCTCCCGGGGCAGATCATCCAGAACCTGAAGCGGGTCGAAACCAACGATCCGGTGTTCATGCTGGACGAGATCGACAAGTTAGGCCGCGATTTTCGCGGCGATCCGGCTAGTGCGCTGCTGGAGGTACTCGATCCGGAGCAGAACAATACGTTTCGGGACAACTACCTCGATGAGCCGTTCGACCTCTCGAAGGTGCTGTTCATCTGCACTGCCAACCAGCTGGATCCGGTTCCAGCGCCGCTGCTAGACCGGATGGAGATCATCGAGCTCACCGGCTACACCGAGGAGGAGAAGGTCGCGATTGCAATGCGGTACCTCATCCCGCGCCAAATGGCGGAGAACGGGATCGAGGAGGGACAGATCGACTTCCCGCAGGATTCCGTAGCGCAGATTGCGCGGCACTACACGCGCGAGGCTGGAGTGCGCAAGCTGGAGCAGCAGATCGGGACGGTCTGCCGCAAGGTGGCGCGCCGTATTGCAGAGGGCAAGACAGAGAAGCTCACCATCACCAGCGAAGTCATCCGCGAGTTCCTGGGCGGCATCAAGGTGCGCGTGGATACGGAGCTGGCGGAACGCACCAAGCGGGCCGGTGTGGCCGTCGGTCTGGCCTGGACGCCAGCCGGTGGAGACGTGCTCTTCATCGAGGCAAATAAGATGCGCGGCAAAGGCGGCTTCAGCATGACTGGCCAGATCGGCGACGTGATGAAGGAGTCGATGCAGGCGGCGCTCACTTGGGTCCGCTCGAACGCCAGGATGCTGGGTATCGACGACGACGTGCTGAAGGACACCGATCTGCACATCCACGTACCTGCGGGAGCAATTCCGAAGGACGGCCCCAGCGCTGGCATCACGATGGCGACGGCTCTGGTTTCGTTACTGACCGACGTTCCTGTCCGTCCGCTGCTCGCGATGACTGGCGAAATCACCCTCAGCGGCAATGTGCTCCCGGTAGGCGGAATTAAAGAGAAGTTCCTGGCCGCCAAGCGCGTCGGCGTGCGGGATGTAATCCTGCCCATGGACTGCAGGCAGCAGGTCGAGGAAGACCTGCAGCCGGAACAGACCGAGGGAGTGACCATCCACTACGCCAGCCGGATCGAGGAAGTGCTGCAGATCGCGTTGCCAAAAACCACGCGCGAAGCGGTCGAAGACGAGGCTGTCCGTGAGGAAGTGCTGACGGCAACCGCGTAAGATCCGCGCAGAGACGGTGAGGCGGCCTGAGAACCTGCGGGCCGCCTTTTCCTTTTGCTGGGGTGGGGAGCGAATATGCCAAAGGGAGTGCTGAGAACCATTGGCCACTCAACGCTGCCGGTCGAGCTATTTCTTCGCGCGTTGAAGCAGAGCGGCTGCGAGTTGCTGGTTGACGTGAGGCGCCACCCCGGTTCCCGGCGGCATCCGCAGTTCGGCCAGGATCGGCTATTTGCCTCGCTGGCCGAAGCCGGGATCCGGGCAATCTGGCGCGAGGGACTCGGCGGCCGCAGGAAGGCCCAGCCGGAGTCCGTAAATACGGCATGGCGCAACGACAGCTTTCGCGGTTATGCGGATTACATGCAGACCGCGGAGTTCTCCGCTGAAATCGACTGGTTGACGGTCCAGATGCAGCAGTGCTCCACGGTAGTAATGTGTGCTGAAGCCGTGCCTTGGAGGTGTCACCGTTCCTTGATTGCAGACGCGGTGCTGGCACGGGGCTTTGGAGTGGAGGATATCTCGGTCTCCGCGACCGGTTCGAGCTCCTGCCGACCCCATCTACTTACCAAATTTGCGCGCGTGGAGGGTGGCCGGGTGTGGTACCCGGCGGACCGGGATTCCACCCTGGTTTGAGGCTGGAGTTTTGCCTGCCAGCAACCTGGGATGCTTCCGTAGCTGAGATAAACTAGGTCTTGATTATGCCAACGAAAAAAGAACTTCTGACCACGCCAATCCGGCACATTGACATCGCGAAATACAACCTAGTTCCGCTGGTGGACGCGATGGCTTCGATGGCCTACAGTTCGCGGGACCTAGCTCGTGCAGCGAGCATTTACGAGATGATGCTGCGCGATGAGGAGTGCGGAGTGATCCTGTGCCTTGCGGGGTCGCTCGTCTCGGCCGGACTGCAGAAGGTGTTCGTTGACCTCATCCGCAACAACATGGTGGATGCGATCGTCTCGACTGGCGCCAATATCGTCGATCAGGACTTCTTTGAGGCGCTCGGCTTCCGCCATTATGTCGCCGGCGATGAATACAAGTACGGGCAGCACGACGGTGAGCTGCGCGAGCTGATGATCGACCGCATCTACGACACCTTCATCGATGAAGAAGAGCTGCGCATC
>JAICMT010000427.1 GCA_025929125.1 Acidobacteriaceae bacterium
ACGACGCAAGCGCAACTGAAGCTGCAGGATTTTGGCACGGACACGGGTATCGCTGTCCCAAAAGAACGCCACGCTCAGAGCCCCGCTGGCAGTTCCTATGGAGTTCCCGTGTACCGCGCTGCGCGAATGAAACTGGCCAACTGAGCTGGATCCTTCTTTCCCGCAGAAGCCTCGACCCCGCTCGCAACGTCGACACCCGCCGGATTCAACTCGCGGATGGCCTCCCCGACGTTTGCGGCATTGAGACCGCCGGCAAGAATCAGCTGAAGACCCTTCGGCACTTCGGAGAATACCTGCCGCGCAGATACCCAGTCGAAGCGAACACCCGTCCCCCCGCTTATTCCATTTACTTTAGAGTCCACCAGCACCCTTCGTGCGATGCCCGCGCGCGCAATGTGTTCCAGCTCGGCGGCAATTCCCTGAACGCTGGTGGAATCGGCCGAATCGGCGGACCAATGCAGGGTGGGAATAATCCCGACTGTATCGCCGAGCATTTCGGAGAGCCGTGCCACCAGCGCCTCGTCATATCCGCGATGCAGTTGCGCCGCGGAGAGCCTAGCCTCCCACACAGCGGCGGCAATTTCACTCGCATCCGCAGAATCGAAGACGCCGATCCGTTCCACGCTATCCGGCAGCGCACGTGTAATCGCGGCCACCTGCGGAACCGTGACCTGTCGCCTGCTCTTTGCGAAGACAAAGCCGACCGCATCCGCCCCAAGCTCTATTGCCAAGGCGGCATCTTCTAAATTCGTATTGGCGCAGATTTTGACCCACATAGCTATCGCAGCGCAGGTTCAGGCTTCAACAATGCACTGAGTGCCCGTCCCGGATCCGGCTCTCGCATCAGCGACTCCCCGATCAGGAACGCTGTATATCCGGCAGCCCCCATCCGGACCAGGTCTGCCGGCGTTTTCAGGCCACTCTCCGCCACCCGCACCGCCGATTCCGGCAGCAGGGCTCCCAACTCCACCTGCGTCTCCGGGCGAACCTGCATCGTGTGCAGGTTCCGGCTGTTGACACCCAGAATCGTGAAGCCCAGGTCAATCGCGCGTGTGAGCTCATCTCGATCATGTACTTCGCAGAGCACATCCAGGCCAAACCGAACTGCCTCCTCGCGCAGGCTCTTCAGCCGAGCGTCCGGTAGCGCGGCCACGATCAGCAAAATCGCGTCGGCATTCGAGGCGCGCGCCTCCAGCACCTGGAACTCGTCCACCATGAAGTCCTTCCGCAGGCATGGGATCTTCACCGCCGAAGAGGCCCGTTCCAGGTACTCAAGCGAGCCTTGGAAATGCTTCGCATCGGTAAGCACGGAAAGCGCCGCCGCTCCGCCCGATTCGAGTGAACGGGCCAGCGTCGGAGGATCAAATTCAGCGCGTATCAGACCTCTGGAGGGGGACGCTTTCTTGAGCTCGGCAATCACCGCAAAGCCGGTTTGCGCCTTCTCGCGCAACGCCGATTCAAATCCGCGGGGTTGATGCTCTGCGGCCCGCTTTTCCAACAGCTTCAGATCGGCCGTGCCGCGACGCCTGGCCATCTCGGCGGTCGTGTGCGCGAGGATGGTCTCAAGCTGCGTTGGCATGGTCCCTCTTGAGTGAGTTTGGAAAGGATCTATAAAACGGGAAGGAAGCTATTGGTGCCGAAGAAGGGACTCGAACCCCCACACCCTTGCGAGTACATGGACCTGAACCATGCGCGTCTGCCAATTCCGCCACTTCGGCACTTCTCGCACGGCTGGCATTTCAAGTTCATCCGTGCGGCAGCAACTTCACCAAGTCTTTCAAAGGCCTGCCCCGCTGTCAATCACAGAGCGCCTGTCTTACACTTCAGAGAGCCGATCGACCGCTATCCGGATACAGGGAGAGTGAACGCCCCGATATGAGTGAACAGAGACCTGCCGTCCAACAGAATGCCTCGGAGGAGATTCCCGAGAACCTCGCCATCGAGATCCGCAAGCTGGCCCATGAGCTGTCGAACGCGCTGGAGGTGATCGTTCAGACCACGTACCTGCTGGGAACCGTGGAGCTGAAGGAGCCCGGGAGCGAATGGCTCCGCATGCTGGACAATGGCGTCCGGCGTGCCCTGGATCTGAATCTGTCTCTGCGTACGTACATCAAAGACCACACCCCGAAATAGGCACAGACAATTCAAGAATAGGCACAGACAATTCAGGCGGTCTTCCGCGCTCCAGTCAGCTTGGCAGCCGTCTTCTTGGCTACGGCTTTGATCGGGGTGGCTTTCCTGCTCGCGGCCGGTTTCAGGCTCGGTTTGCTGGAGCCATTGGAGGACGTAGCTCCATTGGCTGCGCGCGCCGGCGCGGGAGAGCTCCAAATCTTTAGCTTGGATTCGTGCGCGGTCAGCATCTTCTCAATCTGCTGCAGCAGCACCTTGGTGTGCATGGGCTTTACCAGCATCTTGTCCGCGCCCAGTCCCTGCCAGTCATCGTCGGAGAGCGGAAAGGCCGTGAGCA
>JAICMT010000108.1 GCA_025929125.1 Acidobacteriaceae bacterium
GAGCGCAACGACTTCTCGATCGTGCCGATCTCAAGGGCCCGGCCAGCTGCAACCTCATCGCCCAGGAACTTCATCGCCTCATCCAGCCCCAGCCGGTCGAACCTGCGCAGCATGTCCAGCCTGCGCCCGATGTCCATCGTCTCCGCGATACCGAGAAAAACGTCGGTCAGCGCCTCCACGTCCTTGTTGTCGCTGTAGTTGTAGGTGCAGCTTCCGCTGCCATCCCGCCCTGAGTACGCGAGCGTCTTAATGCCCGTATTCGCAATATTCTTCAGCTTCGAGGCGCAGGTCATGTCGAAGTGGTTCAGCTTCTCCGCGAGCGAGAATATCTTCTGCGTGGTTCCCGGCGAGATCGAAATCGCATGGTGGAACGGCGTAGGCGTCTGATTCACAGGATTTCCATAAGCAGTTGCCACGGGAATCTCCTCGCCCTCATAGCTCCCGCTGCCATCCTCGTGGATCAACATCCGGTAGTGCACCACCGCGACGCCCTTGCGCTCGAAGCTGAATGAGACCTGTCGTTTTGCCGGAGCCTCTGCCGTCGGCTTCGCTGCTGGAGGTGCATCCTGCGCAGCCAGGAATCCGCAACTGAGCGCCAGCAGACCGGCCGCGCAAATCGATCCCACAGCCCTCATCGTGCTGCCTCCTGTGCCTGCCGCGTCTCCCAGCAATGAATGTGGCAGATGGCCAGTGCCAGCGCATCCGCGGCATCCGGCGACTCCGGCGCCGTGTCCAGTCCGAGCAGCCGCGTCACCATAAACTGCACCTGCTCCTTCTGGGCCAGCCCATACCCCACCACCGAAGATTTCACCGAGAGTGGCGCGTACTCTGCCACCGGCATGCCGCACGTGGCAGCCGCCAGCAACGCCACTCCTCGCACCTGTCCCAGCTTCAGGGCAGACTTCGCGTTCGCGGAGAAGAAAACCTCCTCAATGGCCACGCAGTCCGGCTGGTGCAAAGTGATCAGCGCCGTCAGCTCGGCAAACACCTGCGCCAGCCGCTGGGGCGTCTTCTCTTTTTTGCTGAGGCGGATCGTCCCTGCCGCGATGTGTTTCAACTGCGCCGATCGAGCATCGTGGTCCATCTCCACCACGCCGTAACCGGTGAATTCCGTCCCGCAATCGATCCCAAAGACCCGCATAAGGTTTGGTGCAAGTCTACTCTACTGAGTCGCCAAACCTGCACCACAGAATCACTGCGGTACCGAGATGCCATCCAGCGGGCTCGACGCCGTCGCGTACAGCCGCCGCGGCATCCGCCCAGCCAGATACGCCTGCCGCCCCGCCATCACTCCATGCTGCATCGCCTCCGCCATCAACACCGGATTTTGCGCCTGCGCAATCGCCGTATTCATCAACACGCCGTCAAAGCCCATCTCCATGGCGACGGTCGCGTCAGAGGCCGTGCCAACCCCCGCATCCACGATCAGCGGGACCTCCGTGATCAGTTCCCGCAGGATGCGCAGGTTCGCCGTATTGCGCAGCCCCAGCCCGCTTCCAATCGGCGCTCCCAGAGGCATCACCGCTGCCGCACCCGCGTCGATCAGCCGCTTGGCATACACAATGTCGTCGGAGGTGTACGGCAGCACCGTAAAGCCCTCTTTCACCAGCACCCGCGTAGCCTCCAGCGTCGCCTGGATGTCCGGATACAACGTCGCTTTGTCCCCGATCACCTCGATCTTCACCCAATCGGAGAGCCCCACCTCGCGCCCCAGCCGCGCCGCGCGAATCGCCTCGTCGGCGGTAAAGCATCCTGCGGTGTTGGGAAGCAGGAAATAGCGCCGCGGGTCGATAAAATCCAGCAGCGATTCCTTCGAGCGATCCAGGTTCACGCGCCGAACCGCCACCGTCACCATCTCGGCGCCCGAAGCCTCAATCGCCGCCTGAGTCTCCTTCCCGTCCTTGTACTTCCCGGTACCAACGATCAGGCGAGACTCAAACGCGCGTCCGGCAATCACCAAAGCATCCATGACGACAGTTTACCGCCGGGCCCGCGAAGTTCGCTTCCCGGCTCTCCCCGGCTTCCGCGCTCTAGAGCCTCTGAAACGCACAAAGCCCGCACCAAAGGTGCGGGCTTTGTCGGTGATCTGTTGAGATTGACCTGAGGCGCCTTTGTCGTACGGGCCTCGGCGTGGATTTTCGGAACGCCAGGACTAGAGCAAAGACGCGCTCTAAGCCTCAGTCACCTCACGTTGTGTACTGCAACTGTGACTTTCAATTTTCATAGGCTGGACCATCCTCCTTTCCCGTGTAGCTCTATTTTATCGCCGCCTGCCTGCGGCTGCAAATCGCCAGGGAGCAATCGATACTGGTCAACTGCGTGAGAGCATGGATCGAATGAGTGCTGGGACAGATATGCGAGAGCGATGCCGAAAGGTTCTTCAGTCAGAATTGACCCATTGGGCGTCCTTGTCTTCCGATGATCTTCTTACTGAAATTCGTAACCGCGACGCTTATGAGGTGGTGGCGGACGCCAAGCGATACCAGATTGAATTGGTTCTCTTGGAAAACACCCCAAAGTATTTACACGTCTGCATTGCAGTCGACGACGGCAGTCTTCTAGCCTCGCTGCGCCCAGAAGCCGCTTCCTTTATTTGCCGGAAAGCCTAATTCATACTTGGCGGAATCAGATCGTCTTGGCTCACTCCACAAAAAGGACTCGCTGGCCGCGCCGAATAGACCCAGATTCCGCCTTTACCGTGTTCTGGCATCGCATTGGTTAGAATCCAATCGTCTTGATCCGTTTCCATCTACAAAAACGCGCTGTCGTCGCGCTAGCCCTCTTCGCGCCCTGTGCAATGCTCCACGCCCAGCCCGACCAGCCGCCCACCGGCCCGGCCCCTCAGAATCAAGCCCAGGAACAGGCCGCCGAACCCGCCGCTCCCTCCTTTTTTCCGCACCCCGACGCCTCCCGCTTCTTCGTCGCTGGCCAGTCCAACACCATCCTCCAGGCGCATGGACCGTTCCACTCGCCCTACTCCGGGCCGAACAGCCTGCTCTCCCGCGGCGAATACAAGGTCTCGTTTATTGAAACTCTTTACCTCGGAGCCGAACTCCTCCGCGCGCCGCAACACCATCTCGAGTTGCTCTACAACGAGGAATCCGCCGGCGGCCGCGGCATCAGCGAGGCCCTCGGACTTGCCGGCTTCACCAATCTGGACGTCGTCCGCAACCCCACCCTCGGCTCAAAACCCTACCTGGCCCGATTCATCCTCCACGGCATCTTCGGCCTCGGATCGACAACCGTCAGCGCCGAACGCGGCCCGTTCTCGCTCGCAACCCGGGTTCCCGAGCGGCGCCTGGAATTCCGCATAGGCAAGATGAGCCTCCCAGATGTCTTCGACCTCAACTCCATTGGCAGTGACAGCCACCTGCAGTTCCTCAACTGGACCGTCGACAACAACGGCGCCTGGGACTACGCAGCCGACACCCGCGGCTACACCGTCGCCGCCATCGCCGAGTATGACGACCGCACCTGGTCGCTGCGTTACGGAGCAGCGCTGATGCCCACCGTAGCCAATGGCATCGATCTCGATTGGAGTCTTCGGCGCGCCAGCGCGCAGAACGTCGAATTCGAAGAGCGCCACAGCCTGCTGTCCGGCCGCTCAGGAGCCATGCGCATCCTTGGCTACGTCAACCACGCCCATATGGGCCTGTACCGCGAGGCAAACGCGGCCTACCTCGCCCATCTTGATTCGACCCCGGACATCACCCGCCACGAGCACTTCGGCGCAGCCAAGTACGGCTTCGGCCTGAACGCCGAGCAGGAGCTTGCCCCCGGAGTCCGCAGCTTCCTGCGCTTCGGCTGGAACGAAGGCCAGCACGAGTCCTTCGCCTATACCGAGGTCGATCAAACGATGGAGATTGGCGGCGACCTCGCGGGCAAGCGCTGGTCGCGCCCCAACGATAAGCTCGGCCTCGCCTTCGTCTCCAACGCCATCAAACGCGACCATCAGGCTTACTTGCAGTTGGGCGGCCTGGGCTTCCTCTTGGGGGACGGACGGCTGCAGTATGCACGCGAAGATATCTTTGAGGGCTATTACACCCTGCACGCCTGGCGTGGTCTGTATTACTCGCTCGACGGGCAGTGGATCCACCATCCCGGCTACAACCGCGACCGCGGCCTGGTGCTGGTCGAAGCCCTCCGAATGCATCTGGACTTCTAGCGCGCTCTCCTTTCGCAATTGCTGTCAAGCCCCCGGCGCGGTGGAAAACCGCGCAATCGACAACGAATCAGCAACATAGCCGCTGCATTTCGATGTGACATGAGTTTCGTCCCATTCGGTACAATTAACTTAAGAGAACAATTCAGAAAGGCCCGGCTCCAAGCCGGGCCTCTGCTTTTAACCGCAGTCCCGGGGGATACCCCCGAGACTCCCCACCCGCAACTCCAGCAGCATCAACAAATCCAAGGTATATACCGGGGGTACCCCATGTCCCAATCAGACATTCCTGACTTCAGGCGGGAGCCGTCCAGGCCCCACCAGTGCATGCACACCTTCTACGAGACCGGGCTCCGCTGCCGCGCCTTCGCCATGCACAACGAATTCATGTGCTATCAGCACCGCGACAAAACCATCCCGCCCGTCATCGAAAATGAGCCGTTCGAACTCACCACGCTCCACACCCGCGAATCCATCCAGATCGCCATCGCCAACGTCGCCGCCCGTCTCGCCTGCAACCGCATGGACCTCAAACGAGCGACCCTGCTCCTCTACAGCCTTCAGCTCGCGCTCGCCAATATCAAAGGGCTGGAGAACGCCGACCGCCTCTGCTCCCCTGACGCCGCCAGCCAAACCGTCGACGAACCGGCCGACGATGTCGAAGCGCCCGCCTCGGCCGAAGACCAATCCGCACCGCAGCCCATCGCAACCGCCCAACCAGAGCCGGGAAGCGTCGACCTGCACGCTGCAACCCCAGGCCCTGCCGCAACAGCGCGCCGCTTATACTGGCCCTGTGACCACCGCAAGCTGGTTCGAACTGGTGGGATTCCTCGTAGGGTTGCTCTTCGGAAGCTTCCTGAACGTCTGCATCTCACGCCTCCCCGAGCACGAATCCATCGTCAGCCCGCGATCGCGCTGCACGGAGTGCCGCCACCCCATCCGCTGGTTCGACAACATCCCTCTCCTGAGCTGGCTGATTCTCCGGGCCAAATGCCGCCACTGCCGCAAGCGGATCTCCTGGCGTTACCCGGCAGTGGAGCTGGCCGTCGGCCTCTGGTTTGCATTCGTGGCAGGCTGGCTCTGCCGAGTCCTGGTTGGCCCTGGACACCCAGGGGCGGCTCGCGATTCAAGCGCGACGATCCCGCTGGCCGCCGATATTCTTGCCATCGCCATTCTCGGTTTTCTGCTGATCGGGCTGATTGTCATGGACTGGCGCACCAAGCGCCTGCCAGACGCCTTCACCCTGACCGGCATCGCGATCGGATTTGGGCTGCTGTGCGTGCGGGCGGCATTTAATCCCGACGGCACAGGCGACATTGTCCTGAACACGACTCGGCAGTGGAGGATGTCCGGCCCGGGGAGTTTCCAATCGACCGGCAACGTATTCCTGACCGGCACCGAGGCGATGGTGCTGGGGCGGGTGGCTGCGATCCTTGGGGCAGCGCTGATCCTGCTCTCCATCCGTTGGATCTACAGGGCGCTGCGCGGGCAGGACGGCATGGGCCTGGGCGACGTGAAGCTGCTGGCTATGATCGCCGCATTCCTCGGCTTCGGCGGAGCCTTGCTTTCCTTGTTCGCGGGTGTGATGGCAGCAGCAGCCTACGCGCTGCTGTTACTGGCAACCCGCAGGGCCACAGCGAAGTCGAAGATTCCGTTCGGCAGCTTCCTGGGACTAGGCGGCCTGTTTGCCGCAGTCGTGGGGGCCCAGCTGCTGGACTGGTATCTGGGATTCTGGCGCTGAGATAAGGCGCTGCACCTTTACGGGCGCCAGCTCAAAGCGGAATTTCGTGCGAACACCGCGCAAACCGCAGCTTTGCTTGACACTTGACCAACCCACTTCTAGTCTCAAAGATGGCGCATGACGAGTTATCCGTACATTTGGAATTACC
>JAICMT010000004.1 GCA_025929125.1 Acidobacteriaceae bacterium
CCGTTCGACGTGGTCCAGCCTCATCTGGATCCGGCCGACTACACCACGGATGCGGTGATGGTGCATGGATTCGTGAACCTTTCCGGAAAGTTCGAGCACTTGAATGTGGTTTTTCCCGCGCAGTTCGTAGCGACCAAATTTGTGCTGACTGCGCTGCAGCAGTGGCAGTTCCGGCCGGCGCGGCAGAATGGGCAGCTCGCTCAGGTGGAAGTGCTGCTGATCATCCCGGAAGAGGTGGAGTAACCCCCCGGGGGTATATACCCCTGTTTTGTTGATTCCACAAGGTTTACCCGTGGGGAGTAACTCTCTCGACAACAGGCGGTTACTGCTCGCGTGTTACGGGCGGGGGATGCGCTGAGTTGGCAAAGATCGAATCTTGGGGGCCCTGCTGGAGGGCTTTTAGGCGGAGGTCCTGCGGGATTCCAATCCCGAAATCGGGATGCGGAAAGGCGCACGACGGCTCGGTTTGGTGCTTTGTTTAATTGTATCGGCCGTGTCAAGGGGGCGCTGCCTCGGACCGAGGGAGTGACGGGTTCCACTCGCCCGGTCCGCAGGGTGGCGATCAGGAAAAATGGATCACTGGACCAGAGCGACTTCACTGACGATGTAGCTGGCGTTCGAATTGAGGCTCATCGTGATTCCGCCGGTACCACCTAATTGGAGGGCATCTACGATGATTTCCCCATCGATCTTGGTGGCATTGCCCGAATTACCCTGGAGGTCCAACTCCTGGTATGTCTTGGGATTCGCCAAAGTCGTGTCACGCGTATTCGTGAGATAGATTGTCCCGATCAGAGTGAGATCGCCACCGCCCCCCAAGGTGTGCTGGTTGTGCGGGGATTGGTCGACGTTGTTGGCTGGCGCCGCACGATCTTCAAATAAGAGAATGCCCTTATATGTAGAGCTCGCGGGTGAACCAATGAGCGATGCCGAGCCATTCGCACCGAGGTTGAACTGCCCGGTGCCGGTGTTGTACACCAGCATGCCTCCATTGGCCTGGGTTCCATCCCATCCGGTACCTGAGCATGCAGTAGTACAGGTGCCGTCAGTGATGCCGGATACCATGACCGCACTGCAACCAGAGGCGCACTGAAAGCCATTGCTCCCCTGCATGTAGTAAATGCCGGGCATAAACATCGCGTATGTGTTGGTGAGATTGAGACCGCTGGCATACAAGCCGGGCGTCAGCAGGGTGCATCCGTGCGGCGAGGTGGTTGTGGGACAGGTAACGGTGCCACCGGCGGCTGGTGTAACGCTGTTGCCGGCAGCGATAGGGGTCTGGGTTCCGATAAGCTGAGCAGCGCCAACCACACCACCCTTGGTTGGAATAGAGGGTGCGCTGACATTCCGCAACGGATCCTGCATCCAGGAAGCAGGGTTCACGTATTTTCCCGTGGTTCCGTAGGAGACCCCGGAAAGGGACGACGGACCACCCCAGACTCCCATATCCGCTCCGGTACCGGTTGTGCAGGTTCCGTTGGTATCGTTCGGACCCGCTTTGGAGAGGTCGATACTCGCATTGCCGCCGGAGTTGGCTGCAGTCGATGAACTCGAATTCACCTGAATACTCCGGGTTGGGCCGCCGCAGATCTGAATGGTGGGCGTCCCCTGTACGGAAAAAGGTGAGGAAAGCTTGCTCGTCGAGGTTGGGTGAATGACGATAATGGGAACTGGAGAGGTCACGTCTACGATGGCTGCTGTGGCGGTGGCTGTGACGGTGGTGGAGGTGGACCCCAACAACCGCATGAGCGTTGCGTTCACACTTCTCGAAACCGTGACCTTCACAAGATTGGTCGGGTACACCGTGGATAACGTGACACCGGGAGCGGATGTTGGAAAGTCGACGGTCACTGTATCCGCAGATGTGCTAAATCCATCCAGACCGGCATACTTGCATGGGGTACGCGCATCGCCAGTGGCACAGGTAAACGAAGAGCCGGTAGAGAATTTCGCCGAGTTGGTGCTTACGGTGTTGGTCCCATCGTAGATGCTCAACATTGCCGCCTGAGCCGCAGCGTCTGCGGCCAGTTGAGCTCTTCGCAACTGGGCATACAGAATGGACCCATCGAATCCGAGCCCTACCGCGCCAATCAGAAATATTCCCATGGCGAGGACAACAAGGACAATCGCCTGCCCCTCTTCTCTATCTCTTGTTTCACGTGAACGCATACCGCATCTCCTCAAAATACGATTACGCCCTCGCTGGTGCTGCTCAAAGTTTTGTTCAGCACGGTCGCAAAATAGCCGATCAGCGGATCATAGGTATAAGTCGCCGTCACCTGTACATGGGATCCGACTGCGTTGTTGGAACTTGGAAAGTTTACTGTAACGGTCACATTGTTTCCGTTGATCAGACCAGCGGATGCATAGTTCTGAACGACGGTTTGAATCTGGGTACATGAGCTTGGGGCACACGAAGCGGGACTCTGCTGGTCTACCGCATTCACCCCGGTGGTTGGGCGGTCCGCACCGTGAACAATGGCATACCTGGCTCCTGCGCGCGCAGCGTTGGAGATGGCGGTGTAGGCCAGAACCATCCGGCTCATTTCCACAATTCCTACCAGCACCATGACCAGGAGAACAGTGATGAGACTGAACTCCACCATGGTGGCCCCTCGATCCGATCTGATAGAAGCCATGCGAAGTGGATTCATTGATAGGACCTCATGAGCGCGATCTGACGAACTGTTGTCGGCGGAAGGGTCAGGTAAATGTTTAACTTGGGAAAGGTGAAGCCCCGGATGAACGGGACGTAGGTGTATGTGGCATCCACGCTGGTAATGACAAAGCTTGTGGGCTCCGGATCAGACGATGGGAAGGATGCCGCGGAACAGGTTCCAGTCAAAGTTTGAATGCTGGCTCCGAACTTCGTGCATGCGTTCACCACCAAACTTGACGCGTTCGGTAGCGACACGATATCCGAAGCGACCAACGTTTTGATCTGGGCCCCGGTGGGAGTACTTGGCGCGCCAGCGGAGACGAAGCCGAGTACTGCGTAATTTGCTCCAGCGCGGGCCGCATTCGACACCGTGATCCAGGCGTAGAAGAATCCCCCAAAGTTCACCAGGTTGAGCAGGAGAAGCAATATCAAAGGCAGAGTCAAAACGAACTCTATCAATGCCTGACCTCGCTCCCCGGCGAGACGCGGGAATGCGTTTGCACGCTGTTCCCGTAGCCGACGGGACGAGGACGATGCACTGGAGAGCGTGAGCTGATTCGCATCGTGGTCGAGACCGTGGAGGAAGGTTTTCATCCGCTTCTTGTCAGAAACGGCGGATACCTCAGCCTGGGATTTTTCCGGCCAGACGAAGTTAACGCCGACACCGTCAGTTCCCGCGTGAACGACCCGAGCCACGACCTGGATGGAACGTTTGGGATTTGACTCATCGAGGTCTGTCCGGGTGAGAGTGACAGTCACCATGGTGTTTCGGTACCAGCGCTGCTCGGTTAACAGGTACATCCCGTGCGGACTTACATCCCGGACCTGCCAGGACCGGGGCTCGCCTCCATCCCAGAAATAGGCGTGCAGCGGAAGCGCAGCAAAGCGGGTCGCCCGCCGGCGTTCCGAGGGCCACAACCATTCGATTACGGATTTACCGAAGCTCATCGATCATGCCTCCACCGCCATCACTCTGGTTTCGTCGACTCTGGAACTAAAGCTAAAGTGCTTCTCCATTTCCCGGGCCGGGCAGATCAGCAACTGGTCCCCGACCTGGGTCTGGGACGAGTAGATGGTGTGCGTTGGCAGCTCCAGTACGCTGTCTGCGTCCGCCCGGATGGGTGCGATGCGGAAGGTGGGAAAGTGCTCCACCTGATGGATGACGCGATGCGACGCATCGAGATAAATCAAATCCAGCGGGACCATGACGCCGAGGGTATGCACACCACTGGAAGGAACGATCCAGATTCCTTCGTCCGACTTGAGGTGAAAACGTCCAATCAGCCCGCGCAGGCGCGAGAGCGTCGTGTTCGCGACTGTGACCCCGAGACTGAGGAAGCATTCGCGCGTCTTGTTGTAGACGCAGAATCGTCTTCGTTCATTTTGCATGGTCATAGCCTCGCGGGATTTGCGCCTTGCATGGCGAGAGGCAGGCGCGGTTTGTGGGTTGCGTGGTCAATTTTCACAATCCATTTCTTGGCAGCGAAAACCGTATTTCCAAAAGAGATTAGATTTCGGAAGAACCACTCGCCAATGGTTCTCCCGATCAAGGTCAGCAATGTTGTTTGCCGTCGAAAAAGGTCCGTACGCAGAAGGAAGCATTCGAGCTTCTTTCCGGGCGACGGGCGATTTTCCGGCTTACTCTACCTTCTTCCGCCGGCGCTGGATCAAGAAAAACAGCACGATGAGGAAACATACGCCTGCAATGACTTGGATAATCTGTGTATTGTTCATGATTGTTAGCCTCCTTTCTTGATTACTTGAAATTGTTGCTGAATCCCTCCATCATGACGATGACCGAGGGTGCAAGCAGAACGACGAATAACGACGGAAAGATGCAAAGCACCAGCGGAAAGACGAGCTTCACGGTGGTCTTGGCGGCCTGCTCTTCAATCTGTTGGCGCCGTTTCACACGCAGCGAGTCGGCGTGTACGCGCAAGGTTTTCGAAATACTGGTGCCCAGCTGTTCGGACTGGATGAGAATGGTAGCAAGTACCCGCACACTGTCAACAGCGGTTCGTTCGCCGAATTGCCTCCAGGCATCGCTACGTGCGCGGCCAGCGCGGGTTTCCAAGACCACGATCGAGAGCTCATCGCTCAGGGCCGGGTGTGGGATGGCCAACTCTTCCGCGGTGCGGCCGACAGCGGCATCCAGGCTGAGGCCGGCTTCGATACAGATGACCATGAAATCGAGTGCATCGGGTAGTCCGCGCCGAATGCTCTTCTGGCGGCGCGCAATCATGCGCCCGAGCCAGAAGTCAGGCAGGATGAAGCCTCCGCCGAGCCCGACCGCCCAGCCGAAGAAGGGACTCGCGCTCATGAGACCTGTGGCCAAAAACAGCAGGCAAATGAGAATCGGCGTGATGACCTTCATTCCATAGAAGACCTGCACCGCTGAGTGCTCGCGGTATCCGGCGCGGATGAGCCGCTGCTCGATGACCGAGATTTCTTCCTTGGATTTCGGAAGGACGCGATCGAACTGGCCCACCAATTCAGTCAGGGATGCTCCTGTCTGCTGAATGGTTCCCATCAGGTTCGGCTTCTCAGCACGCGGATTCACCACATACGAGATGCGCTGCAGCATGGCCTCGCGATAGAACATCAGCAAGAGCCCGCTGACCAGGAGAAGAAAGACCGCAACGAAACTGACGACAGCCCATACCATGCCGATACCCTAGACTTCCATGTTCACAATCTTGCGGATGATCATACCGCCCAACAAAGTCATGCCAGCCGCGCCGTATAACAATTTGAGTCCCAGCGGCCTGGTCCACAGCAAGCTCATCAGTTTCGGATTGATGAAATACAACAGCACTCCCATGACCAGCGGCAGGGCGGAGAGAATCCAGCCGGTCAGTCTGCCCTGCGCGGTCCGGGTGCGGACTTCACGCCGCAACTTGAACCGCTCGCGGATGAGGGTGGCTCCCTTCTCCAGCACCTCTGCCAGGTTGCCGCCGCTCTCCCTCTGGATCAGGATGGCGGTGACAACGATCCGCAGATCTTGCAACGGAACTCGGGTGATCAGATTGTCCATCGCTGTTCTCAACTCGAGCCCATAGTTCTGCTCTTCGAAGCACAGCTTGAATTCGACGCCGATCGGGTCCGCCGACTCCTCCGCTACCAGCCGGAGTGCGGCTACAAGGCTGTGTCCGGCGCGCAATGCGCTCACCATCAGATCCAAGGCTTCGGGCAGTCCAGACTCAAAGTCGTTGAACCGCCTGCGGCGCTTCTGCATTACCCAGAAGCTTGGAAGGCTGGCAATGGCCGCTCCGAGGATTGCGGAGAAGATGACGCTCCCGCTGCGCAGGTAGGTGAGATAGCCGACGAGAAAGAACGCAGCAACCGTCATCAGCATGAGTCCGCCCGCCGTCCAGGACAGGTTCGCCTGGTAAAGCCACAGCCGCAACTTCGGGGCCAGCTCAATCTTCGAGAGCCAGCGATTGATCATCGGGACTGCGCTGAGCAGTTCCTTCTTCCGGACATCGACAATCGCATCGCTTACTTGGACCGATTTGGTGGCGAGCGCGGACTGGAGGTTCGCAAGCGTCTGCTTCTGCTGCTGCGACGCACCGGAGTCGCCGGCCAGCAGCAAGAGCGCAACCACCAGGAAAACACCTGCGAAGACCAGAATTATGATCAGCAACATCGACTCACCTCAACCTCAACCCACCACCGTGGTCTGTTCAAACAGATCATGCGGCAGAATGATCCCTGCAATCTTCAGCTTCTCCAGGAATTTGGGACGGATTCGCGTCGGCTCGAATGCGCCAACCACTTTCCCATCCGGTCCAACGCCCTTTCGACTAAACCGGAAGATCTCCTGCATACTGATTACGTTTTCGTCCATGCCGGTGATCTCGGAGATGCTGGTCACCTTGCGTGTTCCATCACTCATACGCGACGCCTGCACCACGATAGAGAGGGCGGACGCAACCTGCTGGCGCACGGTCTTCTCCGGCAGGTTCAGATTGCTCATGGCCACCATCGACTCCAGCCTGGTGAGCGCATCCCGCGGCGTATTGGCGTGGATGGTTGTCATCGATCCCTCGTGGCCGGTGTTCATTGCCTGCAGCATGTCGAAGGCCTCTTCCCCGCGGACCTCGCCAATGATGATGCGATCGGGCCGCATGCGCAGGCTATTGATCAACAACTGCCGCTGTCGCACCGCGCCCTGGCCTTCGATGTTGGGCGGCCTGGTCTCGCAGCGGACTATATTCTCCATTGCGAGCTGCAACTCGGCAGCATCCTCAATGGTCACAATCCGCTCGTTCTTGGGGATGTGCTGAGACAGGATGTTGAGGAGCGTCGTCTTGCCGGCGCCGGTTCCACCGGAGATCAAGACGCTGATGCGGGCCCGAACCGCAGCGGCGAGCGTCTCCATCATCTCTGCCGAGATGCTCTTCAACTCCACTAGCTGCTCGGGAGCGATTGGACCGGTGCCGAAACGCCGGATGGAGATCGCCGGCCCGTCGAGCGCCAGCGGCGGAATGATGGCATTGACGCGGGAGCCATCCGGCAGGCGGGCATCCACCATGGGGGTGGATTCATCCACACGCCGGCCTACCCGAGAGACGATGCGGTCGATGATCTGCAGCAGGTGACGATCGTCCCGAAAGGAAACGGGAACTCGCTTCAGAATGCCGCGACGCTCCACGAAAACGTGGTCGCGATCGTTCACCAGAATGTCGGAGACGGTAGGGTCCTTGAGCAACGGCTCGAGCGGCCCGAGTCCAAATACCTCATCGAGCAGGTCATCCTGTACCTTGGCCTGCTGCTCAAAGCTCAGCGGCACACGCTGATTCACAATCATTTCATGAATCATGTTCGAGACCGCTTCGCGCGCCTGCGCCGAATTGACGCGCGAGAGCTTCTCGAGATCCAGCTTCGAGATCAGCGCCCGGTGCAGGTCGATTTTTAGCCGTTCAACTTCTAGCTGCTCCACGTTCCCATCCCATCAGGCCTTAGCCGGCCTTATCAGAACAACCCAAATCTCTTCTTCTTCTCCGCGGTTTCCGCGACCCCCGCGAGCTCGCGGCTCATCTGCCGAATGACCTTTGCAATCGCGGAATCCTGCATCACCAGCGGGCTGGCGGTATTCTGCGCGGTCCTGGCCGCCGGATAATCGCTGGGCAGCTTCCAGGAGGGCGCCACCGTAAGAGCCTTCGTGATACTTGCGTCGTCGATGCCAAGCGCCCGCGGCGTAAACCGGTTCAGCACGATCTCGAGCTTTACATTGCGCGAGCGGAACAGGTCAGTGATCAAGCGGTTGGCATTGCGCAGTTCGGATATGCTGACCTGCAGAACGAGGTAAACCACCGACGCGGCTTCCAGCAGGGATCGCGTCATGGAATCGAAGCGCGAGCCGACATCGACCACGACATACTCGAACTCCTGGCGCGCGATGGCCAGCAGCCGCTCCACGGATTCATTGGTCGCCTGCACACTCGAATACTTGTCCGGGGCCGCTAATACAAATAGCCCGGACGAGTGTTTGGTCAGGAGAGTGGACAGGTAATTCGCATCCAGCCGGTCGTAATTCTGCAAGGCATTCGCGGTGGTATATTCCGGGTTCAATCCGATATCGAGCGCGGCATTGCCAAGAGGCAGGTTCAGGTCAATCAGAACGGTGTTCTTGCGCGATTCCTGAGCCAAGGCCACGCTAAAGTTGGTTGCCACCGTGGTCACGCCGGAACCACCTTTGGCGCCGGCAAACAACAGCAGCTTGCCCGCTGCCTTCTTCGCGGCTTTAACTGCAGGCCGGCGGACGGAGGCGCGGACCATGGCCTCTGCGATGCTGGATGCAGTGACCGGCTGTGGCAGGAACTCACGGGCACCCGCGCGCATGCAGCGTACCAGCATGTCCTGATTCACCTGCTCGGAGTACACCATCACGGTGATGCCGCTGCTGCTGCAGATGCTTTCCACCAGCTCGAGCGCGTACTCCGGGTCCTGATCGAGCTCGATGATGATGACGTCGTGCCCCTGCTCCAGCAGCTTTGGAACATCATCGATCTCCGGATACTGCGGATATTCCTTCACCGTGCTTCCGTGGAGCGCAGTCAATGCGGCCGCAATGGGCTTGCGCCGGTTCTCGGTGGGCCCGAGCAACGCGACGGAAAGCATCTGGGTGCCAATCGTCTCTGGAGCCGTCGCTGTGGTTGGATTCGTCACCGGTTGTTCCTCCTGCTTTTCCTCAAAACCTATCCGCATGATCCCTCAATGCGAGAAAAATGAAACGAGCACTCCAATTGCAATCGCCGGCGCGTACGGCATTTTACGTGTGCGCGGGTTTTCGAGCACCAGTTCGGGGTCGGGCCGCAACCCGCGTCTGGTAAAGCCTGCCAACAAACCACCCGTGTTACTGAACAATTCGCCGAGAAAACCTCCAGCGACTGCCCAGCACAAGGCCATTACGCCCCCTGCAAGCGCCATTACGACCAGGGCCACGAGCAACTGCGAGGGTCCGATCCATGCGCCTACTGCAGCGCAAAGCTTTACGTCGCCCATCCCCATGCCGCCGAGGGCCGCAATCGCTCCCATCAAAAATCCGCCCAGCAGAATGCCTTCGAAACTTTGGGCTACTCCATGCCAACCCTGCAGAAATCCCGACACCCCAATTCCGAGCACCAGAAATGGCAAAACCAGCCAGTTTGGAATTCGGCGGCTGCGCAGGTCCGTGATGGTCGCAATTCCCACGACGATCACAGTTGGCCACCAAGCAAAGGAGTGCATTTGGAACCTCGATAACGGAAATGCAATTGACGCTCCAAACAGTAGGCCTGCAAGAACACTGAAAAGTAAAGGCTTATGTGGCATCTTGCACCCGACTGTTCACGGCTGTTTACAGTGGTTTATTGCCGGGTGGCGCATCCGAGATACACAGGTCTCCGCACTGGACGTGTTCCCATGAGCTGTGGGTACATTCGTGCACTAAGTATGCATTGTTTTGCATAACACCTTTCGACCAGCGAATGCCTTTGTTCAGCAAGAGCGATTTAGTAGTGGCCACTTTGGCAGTGAACGTGCATAGTAGTGGTCAAAGTTTGCAGTCTGCAACCTGCACTCCCCCATATTCGGTATTCCCATGTCGCACCGGATTGGGCAGAATAGCCGACGTAGTCTTGTTGGCCAAGGTCGCAAGCTGGTAGAAACTACCGTCGGCCCTGAGCAGCACGCCCGGAGATTGCACGAAGAACGGCGAACTCGCAGAAGGGATATCTGTCGAATGCTTCGGATTGGCCTTTACTCGGAAGATGGCGCCTTGCAGCCTCTCCTCTCATCAGCGCTCGGCAGGGAATACCGGGTCATTGGTGCCCCCGATGAAGCCGCTATCGATCGCCTGGTCGAGTCCTCCAGCCTCGATGTTGTCCTGCTCGACCTGGATGAGAGTCACACGTCGGCCACACAAAGAATTCAGCGCTGCAGTCAGATGCTGGCGGGCAGCAATGCTCCGCTGATGGTCATTATGGCGGATGACAGTATGCGCTCTACGGCGGCCGAGCTGGTACGCGCCGGGGCATTCGGATATCTGCGCCGTCCGCCTTCCATCCGCGACCTGAAAGCGATGCTGACGCGTGCGCAGGAGACCCACTCACTGAAGCGGGAGCTCAAGTCGGTTCACTCCAGGCCGGAGCATCCGGGAAGCTGCGACCAGTTGATTGGATCGAGCTCTCAGATGCAGGAGGTGTATGAGCTGATCCGCCGAGTGGCAAGTGTCCACGCCTCGGTGCTGGTGACCGGTGAAAGCGGGACCGGCAAAGAGCTGATCGCGAACGCCATCCACAATCTCGGCGGTCGCTCGGGCCAGCCGTTCATTGCCGTCTCCTGCGGCGCCATACCGGAGACCCTGATCGAGTCGGAATTATTCGGCCATGAGAAGGGCGCCTTTACCGGCACGGTAGGCTCGCGTGCGGGTTACCTTGAACAGGCAGGTGAAGGGACTCTCTTTCTGGATGAGATCGGCGACCTGAGCCTCAGCACCCAGGTCAAACTCCTGCGCGTGCTGCAGCAGCGCGAGTTTAGCCGACTTGGCAGCACGAAGCTGATTCCCCTGCGTGCGCGTCTCGTGTTTGCAACTCACCGCGACCTGGGGGAGATGGTTTCGCTAGGAACATTCCGCCAAGATCTCTATTACCGGATCAATGTCATTCGAATCAACTCCCCTTCGCTCCAGAATCACCGCGAGGATATTGCTGAGATTGCCCATCATTTTCTCCGCAAGTATTCGGAGTCGTATGGCAAGCCGATGTCCGCGATTGAGCCTGAAGCTGTCGCTGCGCTTGAGTGCTATCCGTGGCCGGGGAACGTCCGCGAGCTGGAAAACATCATGCAGCGGGCAATTATCATGGCGGGTACCCAGTCAATTCGTCTTGAAGATCTGCCGGCGCATATCGTCGACGATTGTGTCGTCAGCATGGAAGAGGTCCATCCTGCCGGCTCATTTGAGCGACAACTCAGGGACTACAAGATTCGGCTGGCGGTTGCCGCGGTGCGTGAGCACAATGGCAACAAGACCCTGGCTGCTCGAAGCCTGCAGATATCCCGGGCGTACCTTCACCGGCTGCTCCGCGCCGCGGGACAGGAACCGGCGGGAGATCAGGATAGCGCGAGGCTGGAGTTGGCGTGAGTTTGGTTTCCACTGAAACAATCGAGCCTGCGAAATCGGTAACGGCCGAGCCCTGGTATTCCCGCTTCTTTTCTTTCCGGTCAGCTCTTACGGCACTTTTTATTGTGCTGGCGGTGATGACGGTTCGAGCGCGATTTAACGATCCAGACCTGTGGTGGCATTTAAAGCTTGGGCAGATTGTCGCGACCACGCACCACATCCCTGAGTTCGACACGCTCTCCTACACAACCGGACATCATCACGTTGTCCCGCATGAGTGGCTGTCGCAGCTTTTGATCTACGCGTCGTATGCCGCGGGCGGATACAGCGGCCTGATGTTCTGGGAGTGCGCCTTCGTCTCCGGCATCCTGATCGCCGGGTTTTATCTTTGCCAGATCTACGGCGGCGATGTACGAACAGCCTTTTTGGGCACGCTGAGCCTCTGGGCCTTTGGCACAGTTGGATACGCTATCCGGCCTCAACTCGTCGGCTATCTCCTGCTCACCTTCGAGCTGATTCTGCTGCACCTGGGCCGTACGCGGAATCCGCGATGGCTGTTGCTGCTGCCGCCACTGTTTGCGGTTTGGGTGAATTGCCATGGATCGTTCTGGCTTGGATTGGGGGTGCTGGCGGTGGTTGCGTTCACCGATGCCACGGACCTCCACATTCGCGGCTTCGCTCCTGCGATGGGCCGGTCCTGGTCCGGTCGGTGGCTGCCCTGGATCTTCGCGCTTTCGGCTGCGGCGCTTTTCCTGAACCCGAACGGACTTGAGCAGATCCTTTATCCGTTCTCGATCATGCTTCACTCGCCGATCAACCTGGGCAATGTTCAGGAGTGGCGTCACCTCACAGTCAACGACCAGCGAACCTGGTTCTTCATCGCGGAGGTCGCATCCTTCGCGGCTTTGATATTTCTACGGCGCGCCTGGCTGACGCTGGATGAAAGCATCGTTCTTGCCTATACGGCGTTTGAGGCTGTCCGCCACGAACGGCTCCTGTTTCCGTTTGGCATTCTGGCGGCTCCGGTCCTCTGCCGGCTGTTGACCGCTCAACAGAGCAATCACCAAGAAGATCGTCAGCGACCGGGTTTGAATGCCGCGCTGATTGGCGTTGCATTTCTAGTGGTTTGGCGAGTATTTCCGAGCGGCAGCAGCCTGAGGAAGCAGGCTGAGGATGCGAGTCCGGTCGAAGCTACTCGTTTCATTCAGCAGCATCATCTTCCGGGGCCGATTCTCAACAACTACGATTTTGGCGGGTATTTGATCTGGGCTGCTCCGGAGTATCCGGTCTTCGTTGATGGTCGCGCTGACATCTTCGAATGGACCGGCGTGCTGGGCACCTATGGCAACTGGGTCATGGGACGCACACCGGCCAGAGGGGTACTCGATGCATACCATGTGAATCTGTGCCTGCTGAGCCCTGATGCGGGTGTCGTCCCGCAGATCCGAAAACTGCCGGAATGGAAGCAGGTCTATGCCGATGCGCACGCCTTAGTTTTCGAACGTGTGCCTGTCCCTGCGGTTCGATAAGCTGATTTAGCTTCTGAACTCGCCGAGGTCAGGACGCTTCCATCAGCGGCATTTCAATGGAAAAGATGGTCCCGCTGCGCTGTGGTTTTCTGCAGCTTCGGACGCGAATGGACCAGCCATTCTTCTTCAAAATTTCCGCGGTGACCCAGAGCCCAAGGCCGGTTCCGGTCTCGCCTTTTGTGGTTACGAATGGCTCGAAGATCGTGGGCAGCACATCTGCCGGAATTCCGGCGCCGCTATCCGCGATTGTGAGCCGCACCGCTCTTTGACGCACGGCGGTTCTCAGCCACAAACATCCTCCTGTTTTCATGGCGTCGATCGCGTTCCCGACCAGGTTCGCAATCACCTGCCGCAACTCCCCTGGTGTGGACAGCACAACCGGGGCATCTCCCCTGCACTGCGCCTGCACCCGCACCTTGGCGGCTTTGATACGGGAGCCGTAAAGCTTAAGCACCGAGTCGACGACCTGGGCCACATCGGTATGGGTGGGCTGAGCGGGTTCCCTGTAGAAGCGAAGCGTCTGCTTTGTGATCTCGGTCACTCGCGCCAGTTCCTGCTCTGCCTCGCCGAGCAGGTATTGTCGCTCGTCCGCGCGCACGTTGCCGCGCATAAGATAAAGCAGGTTTGTAATGGCCTCCAGCGGATTGTTGATCTCGTGGGCGATACTTGCCGCGAGACGTCCGGTGACGGCCAGCTTTTCGGATCGCAGCAAAGCCTCCTGCGCTCTCGCATACTGCTGC
This sequence comes from Acidobacteriaceae bacterium, assembly GCA_025929125.1. Classification (GTDB taxonomy): domain Bacteria; phylum Acidobacteriota; class Terriglobia; order Terriglobales; family Acidobacteriaceae; genus Edaphobacter. Next base: position 13,534 of record JAICMT010000004.1, read on the forward strand.
ATCTGGTCGCGAATCTGGTACTGCCTCCTGCGTGCGCGCAGCACATTTTCCAAGGTGCTGATCAGCGTCTCGGGCCGAATTGGACGCTCCAGCAGCAGAATATTGCCCAATGGGCGTCGCAGGGCGCGAAGCCGTTCGCTCTCATAAGTTACTCGGCCACCTACAGTCAGCAGAATCATAGGAAAGTCCGACCACGCTGGTTGCCGCTGCATCACTTCTGTCAGCGGAGCGACCGAGTTGGTGATGAAAGCCTCCTCCGCTACGATGGCCGCCCCGGCGCCTTCAGCTATCAGGGCACAGGTTTCCTCCAAGCTTCGCGCTACATGGCACAAGATCGCCAACCGCTCAAGAAGGGCCGCGATCAGATCTCCATCTCTTCCGGTGGGAGTGAAGATGATCGTTCTCAGCTCAGTTTTCGAGATTTCGTTCTCAGGACTCAGCGGAGTTCTCCACCTTATGCAGATCGCCAATCAGGCGCGGGACTCCCGTGAGCACGCCTACGAAGCCCGTGAGCGGAGTTCCGACCGAGAAGGAGCCGTCGCCGAAGATCAGCTCCCGGATCGCGCGTTCATGTCTCCCGCTTCTCTTTTTGACCACCGAAAGGGCCTGCCGAATTTCACCCGAAAATTCGAAATAGCGGAACAGCAGTACGGAATCGGCAAGGTAACTCACGTCGATAGGAGAATCCATATTGCCGACGAAGCCGTGCTGCGCCATGGTCATGATGGTGGCAACTCCCTCTTGCGCCAGATAGCTGAGCAACTCATGTAATTGCAGCGCTAGAAATTGCTCATGAGGCATTGCATTCATCAGGCCATTGATACTGTCGACGACCAGGACCTTGAGCCCCTCTTGTTCGATCGCGCGGCGGACCTGGGAGATGAACTCACCAGGCGACAACTCCGCGGGATCCACCTGCTTGATCTCCAGGAGCCCGCTCTCCAGGCTCGGCTCCAGGTTCATCTTGAAGCCATGGGCGCGGGCAATCAGCGTGGTGACAGACTCGTCGAAGGTGAAGTAGAGGGCCTTTTCTCCTCTACGCGCGCATTCCACCGCGTATTTGAGAGCAATCGTGGACTTGCCGCACCCTGCCGGTCCCATGAACAGCGCGCTGGTACCGCTATCGAGGCCGGTTCCAAATAAATCGTCCAGTTCCTTCAGTCCGCTGGGAACGACACGACGTTCAAATCCAACGCGATGCTCAGCCGCAACCAGTCGTGGATACACGGAGAGGCCGCCCGGTTTGAGAACGTAGTCGTGGTAGCCCTCGCGGAAGGCAGATCCACGGAGTTTTCGCACTTCGATTCGGCGACGCTTGATTCCGAAATCCCGCTCCAGGCTCTGCATAATAATCACACCGTGGGCGATGCTCTGGAGCTGCCCATCCTTGCCCGCTTCGAACGTCCGATCATCCAGGAGAATCACGGTGCAGTTCTTCCCCGCGAAGTGACGCTTGAGGGCGAGAATGTGGCGCCGATATTTCAGCGGATCACGCGCGAGCAGCCGCAACTCGGAAAGCGAATCCAACACGATTCGATGCGGGTTTATCGCATCCACCTGCTGCAGAATGTAACTGAGCGTGTCGACGGTCTCCACCTCGGATGGATGGAAAACGGTGTACTGCGCCTCCGCACTGATCTCGTCCTCGCGGGCCGCAACCTCGCAGATATGTACGCCATTCAGAGACCATCCGTGAGACTCGGCTACCTGTATGAGTTCCTGGCTGGATTCGGAGAGCGCTACATACATTACCCTCTCGTGATTTTTGAGCCCTTCCAGCAGAAACTGCATGCCGAGGGTGGTTTTTCCTGTACCGGGATCCCCTTCGACGAGATAGAGGTGGCCCTGCGGCAGACCACCGCCCAGGATGTCGTCCAGTCCAGCGATGCCTGTCCGCACCCGCTTAAGCGCAGGGATGGTCTTCTCTTGAGGGGCGTTGATCTGATTGGGCATTAAACTTTGCTCCGGCTGCAAGCCTTCGTTGTCTGTCATCCTAAGGCTCTCCGGCTATTCGAGTAGATTCGAGAGAACTCTCTGTATGATTACAAAGAGCTTAGCTGGGTTGCATGGTTGCAGGACGGCTGCTGCAGCTTCTCATCTTGACGCATCTATCTTGTGCTCGGGGGTTCGTTTGCGTATGCCGTCTGCCTCCCCTACACTTTCCAAAGGGGGCGGTTAGCTCAGTTGGTTAGAGCGCCTGCCTTACAAGCAGGATGTCGGGGGTTCGAGTCCCTCACTGCCCACCATTTTTTTCGATTGAGCGAGCCTTCCCCTGCCGCTCTGTCCCATGTGCGATCGAGTCAAGTACTTCCCCCTCCCTTGTGTTAATGTCGGGCGAGGTTGCCGATTCCGCCACTGCCGGAATTTCCTAATTCAGTGGACCCGAAACCGTACTATGCTGACGGCATGAACGCACTCGGATTGCAGGCCCGGGTTGGATATGCTGTGGCGGCCTCGCTGGTTCTTGGCACTGCGGGTTTTTACCTGGCTATCTGGGTATTGCCGAAGTTTATCTCCGGCACAATGCCGGAAGACGATGGATACAGCATCTTTCGGGCGGCTATCGGAATAGGTCTGGCCATGGCTTTATCGGGAGCGCTGATGGGACTTACGCTGCCCTGGAAGCGCCGACGCCGTCGCAGCGGCCGCGGTCGGCGGATCGCACTCTCGTTTCTGTTCGTTGTGGGTCTGTCGATCGGCTTCGCCTC
>JAICMT010000021.1 GCA_025929125.1 Acidobacteriaceae bacterium
AAGCGGTAAAGGCGGCGTGGGCAAGACCACGGTTGCGGTGAATCTGGCGGTGGCGCTGGGCAAGCTGGGCTACCGGGTGGGCCTGCTCGACGCGGATATTTACGGCCCGAACGTGCCGACGATGCTGGGGCAGACGCGGCAGCCGACGATTGCGGCTGAGAACCGGATTGTGCCGCTGACCTCGCATGGTGTGAAGTTCATTTCGATCGGGCTGATTTCGCCGGGCGATAAGCCGCTCGTGATGCGCGGGCCGATGCTGCACCAGATCATCCGCCAGTTTCTGCAGCAGGTGGAGTGGGGCGAACTGGACTTTCTGATTGTGGACCTGCCGCCGGGGACGGGCGACGTGGTGATCTCGCTGGTGCAGACGGTGGCGCTGACCGGTGCAGTGGTGGTTTCGACGCCCAGCGATGTGAGCCTGGAGGATGCGCGGAAGGCGATCGAGATGTTCCACCAGGTGAAGGTGGAGCTGATCGGGATGGTGGAGAATATGAGCCACTTCACCTGTCCGCATTGCCATGAGGTGATCGATATCTTTTCGACGGGCGGTGCGGAGCGCACGGCGCGGCAGTTCGGAGTGGATTTCCTAGGGTCGGTGGAACTGGATGGGGCGATCCGTTCGGGCGGCGACCGCGGGATGCCGATTGCGCTGGCGGGGCCCGAGAACGCGACGGCGAAGTCGTTCTTTGAGATTGCGGAGAAGGTTGCGGTCCGAGCGAAGAAGATCGCGGATTCGAGCGAGCAGATTCTGGAGATCAGTTAGCCCTATCGAGATTCGTTCACCCAGGAAGATCCAGAAAAGGAGTACGAAGGCCTTGCCACAGGACGAAGCTATAGTTGTGCAACACGGTTAGGATAGTTTGTCAGGATGGCTTTACTTGCACAGCTTAGATTTGGGCTGCTATTTGCCTGCATTTCGATTCCAGCCTTGGCGCAGCAAGAAACCGGTTGGCCCACTTATGGTGGGGATCCAGGTGGTCAACGATATTCCGCAGCCCGCCAGATAACGCGAGCAAACGTGCAATTTCTGCGGCGCGCTTGGGTCTACCGCACACATGCCTTGGATTCTCTCCGTAGCGGACACCGCTCTGCAGCGTTTGAAACCACACCTGTGCTGTTTAGGGGAAATCTCTACCTGACAACGCCGTTCGACGAGATTATTGCGCTCAACCCGACGAGTGGCAAGCAACTTTGGCGCTATGATCCGACGCTGCCGCCCCGTGAAGAGGGGAACATAACCACGTCCCGCGGAGTCGCCGCCTGGGAGGGAAGCGACAGCCGGCTCGACTGTTCCGCCCGCATTTTTCTTGGCACGCTGGACGCGCGCTTGATCGCCGTAGATGCTACAACGGGTCTTCCGTGCCAAGAATTTGGAATGCACGGTGTCGTGGATTTGAGAAAAGATGTGAGGTACATAGCCGGGCATGTCTATTCGGTCACGTCAGCTCCAACAGTTATAGGAAATGTTGTCGTGGTAGGCTCATCGATTTCAGACAACCAGTTTGTGCAGGCCGAATCGGGTATGGTAAGAGGTTTTGACGCACAAACTGGCCAGCAACTTTGGGCTTGGGAGCCGCTGCCGTGGGCACAAACACAATTTCCCAGAACAGGCGCCGGGAACGCGTGGAGCACCATCGCCGCGGATCCTAAGTTGGGATTGTTGTATGTCCCTACAGGAAGCGCGTCGCCGGACTACTACGGCGGCTTGCGACCAGGAGATAACCGAGATGCAGATTCGGTGGTGGCGCTAGATGCGGCAACCGGAAAAGAGCGATGGGCATTCCAGGTCGTCCATCACAATCTGTGGGACTACGACGTGGCCGCAGAGCCACTGTTGTTCACTTGGAGAGGCAACGTTCCGGCTGTAGCGATCAATACGAAGATGGGGCAAGTTTTCGTGCTCGATCGGCGGACCGGCGTTCCACTCTTTCCTGTGAAAGAACGCCCGGTTCCAAAGAGCGATGTGCCCGACGAGCACGCATGGCCGACGCAGCCGATATCAAGCCTGCCGCCGCTTGGCCCGTTATCCCTCACAGAAAGACCTTCGGGTTGGCAAAGGAGTGCCAAGAACGCGGAATGGTGCGATGCGCAGATCAAGAAGTTGCGGAATGAAGGGATTTATACACCACCTAGTTTACGTGGAAGTGTCGAATTTCCAGGACCGCTTGGAGGCGTGAACTGGGGGTCAGCGGCTTTCGATCCTGCGTCCGGCGTAATGTATACAAACAATAATCGCTACGCATATGCCGTATGGCTGGTGCCCCCCAATAATCCCCAAGCTAAAGCTGACGCGCGATGGGTTCTGATGCTTCGCTCATACTTTAATTGGAGATGGGCCAACCGGCGTCTGACGCAACTAGCTGCTGCTGGGATCGTGCTGCTGGTCGGCTGCATCTCACGAAAGCGCTTTTATCCTGGCGGGTTGTCTTTATTTGTCTCATTTATTTTCATCTCAATGGCTCTTCTATCAACTTGGCGTGTCAGACTTTTGGCTCAGAATGTGGACGATTTAGAAACCGCTAGGCTGCATGCTGCGTTCGGCGACGATCATTCCCCCAATTCAGGTGCCCCTTATTCGCTCCATCGAGAGCCACTTCTCGATTTGGATGGTTTGCCATGCACAAACCCACCCTGGGGAGTTCTGACGGCGCTAAATCTGAATTCAGGGAAAAAGCTATGGGAGAGTACGGAAGGCACGCAGGTGGCGGGACAGCATACTGGGAGCGTTGGGCTTGCGGGCCCCATGGTCACCGCCGGAGGTTTGGTTTTTACAGCGGCCACTAAGGAACCTATTCTTCGGGCTTTCGATGCCACCACAGGAGACGAGATTTGGCACACTGGACTGCCCGCGCCTGCCCAGGCTACTCCGATGAGTTATGAGATGGGAGGCAAGCAGTACGTCGTCATCGCCGCAGGAGGACATGGACTTTTCGGCACAAGTCAAAGCGATTCCGTGATTGCGTTTTCACTTCCATAAAATATGGTGGCACCACTTCACCCGCGCGACTCTGCCTGTACTTGACGGGTAGGTTAAACTGAGTGTGAGGTGGTTTGACGATGGCGCACGCAGGTTTGAGGCAGTCGGGCCCTGGGTCCGAGGCGGAGCGGATTACGCCGCGGCAGCGGGCGATTCTGACAGCCATCGTGGAGAGTTATATCGAGACGGGCGAGCCGGTGGGGTCGGGGACGATTGCCGGGTCGGTGGCGAGGATGCAGGCCGGCGGGAGCCTCTCGGGAAACGGGCTGAGCCCGGCAACTATCAGAAACGAAATGGCCGAACTGGCGAACGTTGGCTTCCTGGAGCAGCCGCACACATCGGCAGGCCGGATTCCGACGGCGAAGGCGTTTCGAGTGTATGTCGATGAGCTGGCGGGGAGAGGGAGCCAGAGGGCGTCGAGGCTGTTGTCCGGGGGGCAGCTGGTTTCGCAGATCGAGTCGAGCTTTGCGGGTGTGGCAGGGACGCAGGCGCTGCTGGAGCGTACGAGTCACGTGCTGGCGGTAGTTTCAAGCGGGGTCGGTGTGGCGGTGGCTACTCTGGCGGCGGACGACAGCCTGGAACATGTGCATTTCTCAAGGCTTGCGCCGGGCCGGGTGTTGGCCGTGGTGGTGACGGCGTCGGGGATGGTGCGGGACCGTGTCCTGACGCTGCCGGCGGATGCTACGGAGCGGGAATTGGAAGTCGCGGGGAACTTTCTGAATGAGCACTTCCGCGGCTGGAGCATGGAGCGGGTGCGGGCCGAGATTGGCCGGATGGTGGAGCGGGAGCGGAGTGAGTACCAGCAACTGCTGAGCCAGGTGGAGCAGTTGTGGGCCGCGGCCGTGCCGGATAACTCCGGAGGGATGCAAACCGTGTACGTGGAAGGGGTTGCGAATCTGCTGGGGAGCCGGGCGGTGGGATCGCCGGAGGATGTCGCCAGGCTGCGTGAGGTGCTGGCCGCGCTGGAGACGAAGCAGCGGCTGGTGGAGTTGCTGGATGCGTACATCGACGCGCGGCAGGATTCGGTTCGAGTGATCTTTGAGCTGGAGGAGCATGCGCCGGAGCTGGCGGGGCTGGTGCTGATTGCAGCGCCGGCGCGGATGGCCGGGGATGCGCGGGGAACGGTGGGCGTGATCGGGCCCAAGCGGATCCATTATGAGAACACGATGGATGCGGTGAGCTATGTGGCGCAGGTGGTGGCAAGACATTAGCGCACGGTGCGCGGGGGCGAGTTGGCGCATCTGAACGAGTCGGTAGCTGGACGGGCCGAGCTGGGGCTGAGAGGTTTGGATGAATCGACACAAGGGCGCGGCCGGGCAGTGGGGCAAGGTCGCGCGGTGGGCCGGAATCGGCAACAATAGAGAGAATAGTGGGAGTGGGGAAACCATGGCAGAGGAGACTGGGGTGCAGGCAGCAGAGGAGAGGGATATGACGTTGGAGGACTCCCAGGAAGCTCAGGCGAATTCCGGCCAGAGCGCGGAGGAGACTGACGCGAGCTCGGGGCTGAAGAAGGAACTGGAGCAGGTGAAGGGCGAGCGCGACCAACTGCTGGACCGGCTGGCGCGGCTGCAGGCGGAGTTCGAGAACAGCCGGAGGCGCGAGGTGAAGGAGCGCCAAGACGTTCGCGATTATGCCGTCCAGAATGCGGTGGAACCTTTCCTGGGCGTGATGGACAATTTCCAGCTGGCGTTAAACGCCGAGGGCTCCGTGGATCAGTTGCGCTCCGGAGTGGAATTGATTCTGCGGCAGATGGATGACGTTCTGCGCGGTTTGAACGTGCAGCCGGTGGAGTCGGTGGGTCAGCAGTTCGATCCGCGCGTCCACGAGGCGCTGGGGAGCATCGAAACGGCGGAGTATCCGGACCATCAGGTGATCGAGGAGATCCGGAAGGGCTATAAGCTGCGGGATAAATTGCTGCGGCCTGCGCTGGTGAAGATCGCAGTGAATGGCAAGCAGGTCAGCGAATAAGGATGTGACGCTGCGGCGTCAGCAGAGCGGAAGAATCCGATGCGGGCGTTCTCCGGGTTGGGCCGGGGAATGAGAAGGCTTCGGGTGGGAGAGATTTGGAAGGATGAGTGCGACGGCAGTGAAGGCTGATTTCTACGAGGTTCTGAGCGTCTCCCGCGACTGTAGCGAGCAGGAGCTGAAGGCTGCGTATCGCAAGCAGGCGATGCAGTACCATCCTGACCGCAACCCGAATAATCCGGCGGCGGAAGAGAAATTCAAGGCGTGCAGCGAGGCCTACCAGGTGCTGAGCGATCCGGAGAAGCGCGCGGCCTATGATCGGTATGGGCATGCGGCGTTTGGCGGTGGAGCGCCGGGTGGCAATCCCTTTGCGGGTGCGGGGTTCCAGGGAGACCTGGGCGACATTTTTGGCGACCTGTTCGGCGAGATGTTTAACACCGGCGGACAGGGACGGAGAGGCTCGCGTACGCAGCGTGGGCGCGACCTGCGATACGACCTGGAACTGGAGTTCGAAGAGGCAGTGTTCGGGGCGGAGAAGGAGATCCAGATCCGTCGTCTGGAAAGCTGCGACGACTGCCATGGAACCGGTGCGGCCAATGGGAAGGCTCCGACCACGTGCACTCAATGCGGAGGACGCGGACAGGTTCGGTTCCAGCAGGGATTCTTTTCTGTGGCGAAGACGTGCTCGCGCTGCAATGGCACCGGCACGGTGATCACCGATCCATGCCCGGCGTGCCGCGGCGAAGGGCTGCAGCCGAAGAAGCACACCATCAAGGTGAAGGTGCCGGCGGGCGTGGAGCAGGATACGCGCATCCGCTACCAGGGCGAGGGTGAAGCCGGGCGGCATGGCGGGCCCAGCGGCGACCTCTACGTCATCCTGAGCATCAAGCCGCACAAGTTCTTCGAGCGGGATGGGGATGACCTGCATTGCGTGATGCCAATCTCATTTCCGCAGGCGGCTCTGGGGACGGAGCTGGAGATAGAGACTCTGGAAGGTCCGGCAACCATCAAGATTCCGGAGGGAACCCAGAACGGGCGCCAATTCCGGCTGCGCGGCAAAGGCGTCCCGCACCTGAACGAACACGGCAAGGGCGACCTGCTGGTGGAGGTTCGGGTGGCGACGCCGACCAAGCTCAACAAGCAGCAGAAGGAATTACTGCGTGAGCTGGCCGGAACCATGGAGATCGAGAATGTGCCGACGAGCCGTGGCTTGTTCGACAAGATGAAGGACATCTTCAGCTGATCGCTGGTCCGTTGCCGGTTGCCAGCTGCGCGCCGGCAATTGCGATGCCGGCGATGGCTGCAGTTTCGGCGCGCAGGATGCGGGGTCCGAGCGTGACGTGGGTCCACTGATGCGCGGTGAAGAGGGACATTTCATCGGGCGCCCAGCCGCCTTCAGGGCCGATGGCGAGTGCCAGCGCGAACTCTGCGCAGCTGGCTTGGGTGGAGCTGCTGCCGGAGAGAGCGCGTGAGAGGTGGAGCTGCTGCTCGGTTTCGCTGAGCAGGATGCAAAGCGGGGCGTCTTCGACGGAGAGTGCCGAAGCAAGTGTGGCTGGCTCGGCGATCTCGGGAATGTCGGTGCGGCGGGACTGCTTGGAGGATTCCAGCGCGATGCGACGCCAACGCTCGATCCGTTTGCCAGCGGCCTGGGCGAGGTGCTTCTCGGTGCGGCGCGCGAGGATGGGCGTGATGCGCGCGACGCCGAGCTCGGTCGCCTTCTCGATGGCCCACTCGAAGTGATCGAACTTGAAGACGGCCAGCAGCAGATGCATGGGCAGTCCGGCCTCGGCTTGCAGTTCTTCGTGCAGCGCGAACGTAACCTGCGAATCTGAGACCTGGGTGATCTCGGCTCGATGCAGAAAGCCGTTGGCGACGACGTCATAGATTTGGCCGGGCTGGGCGCGCAACACGCGGGCGAGATGGGATGCCTGATCGCCGACGAGTGCGGCGTGCGTGGGATGTCCTGAGCTGGGCGACCAGGTGTCGGCGATGAATCGGCGTCGCATTGCAGGCCTACTTGCCGGCAGGAGCTGAGCCGGGAATCTCGACAGTGAATTTGCCCTGGTGGTAGAAGTCGAGCGTGACGGTGGCGGATTTGCGTCCATCCCAGGTCTTCTGGTCGATGGGGAAGTTGAGGACCACCATGCCTTCTGCGTCGGATCCAGGCTGAATGGTGATCTCGCGATAAAGAGGTGCCGAGGAGAGCGGCTTCAGCTTGGGAAAGGTCACGTAGATGTTGGGAAGGTCTGTCTTCTCGATGGCGGAGGCGGTGATCTCGGTCTGGTCCGGAGCGATGACGGAGCCGGTGATGTCCTTAACGAAGATGGGGATGTGCAGATTGTTATGGATGTGTACCGCGGCGAGCACGTAGAAGGCGTCTTCGGCGGGGTCCGACATACCGACGATACGGGTGGCGGTGGGGAAGACGGTATGCGTGGGAAGAGTCGCGGTGTGAGGGATGGAGATGTTGATCGGTCGTAAGGGCGTGAGCCAGAAAAAGATGCCGATTGCGGCGGCTAAGATCGCGATTGCGATGGTCGCCGGTATTGCAAAATTGCGCCGTTCCGGCTGGGAGAAAGAGATGTCCGTCATCGGCTAAGAGGATAGCAGGGCGTGCGAAGGTTCGAGTCCAGGTCAGGGCTCAAGAGAGGGCTCCTTCCAGTCCTTGTGCACGATGTACTCGTCCATGAGTACCGAGATGAGAGCGGCGGTGGGTACAGCGACGAGAGCGCCTACCACTCCGGCCAGGGCAGTCCCCGCAAGCAGAGCGATCAGCACGCTAAGTCCGAGGAGATTTACGCTCGAGCGCATGATTCGCGGGGTGAGGTAGGCATTTTCGATGTTGACGTAGACGAGATAGAACATGAGCACCCCGAGCGACTTGGTCCAGTTATCGAGTGCCGCAATGGCGCAGACCAGCGTGATGGTGATAATGCCGCCGGCGATGGGGATGATGTTCATCAGCCCCATCAGTACACCCAGAAGTACAAAGTAGCGGACGTGCAGCATGCCGAATGCGATGGTGCTGCAGACTCCGAGGATCAGCATGAGCAGTGTCTGGCCGAAGAGCCAGCGGCTCATGCGGACTTCCGCTTTTTCCAGTGTGACGGCGAGACGAAGGCGGTCCGGGATAGCGAGCAGCGACATCGCCCACTCGTAGGCGTGATCGCCCTCCAGCATGAAGTAGACGCACAACACGATGGCAGTGAGTAGATCGAAGAGGCGCGCCGCCCAGTTGGGAAACGAGGCGATGAGATAGCCAGCGGTGGCGGAAAGGCCGTTCTCGAGGCGGGTGGCGAGGTTGTCGACGCCGAGCCGGTCGGCCAAGGGAAGACGCCGCATGCGGGTAACCAGCTCAGGGATGCGCTCCGGCAGGTCGGTGGCAAACTGGCGGATATCGCGAATGACGGGGGGCAGCCCGAGGGCGAGCAGGACGGAGAGAAACAGGATCACCGAGCCAAGCAGCAAGGTGATGGCGACACCTTTGGAGATTCGGCGGCCGCCCCGGAGCTCAAATCGAACGATGCCGTTGACTACGGGCATCAGCACGACGGCAAACAGGGCGCTGACGTAGACGATCATCAGGACGTCACGCAGCTCCCAGGCCAGCGCCAGCCCCAGGGCAACCGCAAACGCGAAGAGGATATTGCGCTGCGGCCTGCTGAGACGGTGCGGCGAATGGAACTCCGGTACAGGAGCGGAGGGATCCAGGGGATTGGGCGCGGCCGGCGGTTCGGTTGGCGGCGTGGTTGCCAGTATGGGCTCCTTCAAGGTGCTTTCGAAAGGTGAGATGCAAGCCGGATGCTACCTGAGCAAGGTAGCAGAGCGACACGGCCAAGCGGCCTGAGGCTCTGAAGGGTGCTCTGTGCGGGAAGGCAACTCTGACTTGGTCCTGATTCTCCTATGAACTGGATTTACACCATGTTAGCAATCTGTGCTGCCGATTCCTGAGGGCGGGCGGAAGGAGAACCGAATTGGCTAAGAAGGGCAAAAAGAAGTCCATGGTCGACCCGACCCGATTGAGCGTTAAGGATCCGGAGTCGGGCCTCCTCCAAGTGGTGGTGGAGACACCTGCAGGGTCACGAAACAAGTTTTCGTTCGACCCGGAGCAGGAGGTTTTCCATATCAAGAGCGTGCTGCCGGCGGGCATGGTGTTCCCCTATGAGTTCGGGTTTGTTCCGAGGACCAAGGCAGAGGATGGAGACCCGATCGATGTTCTGATCCTGATGGATGAGCCGGCCTACCCGGGCGTGGTGGTAAAGGTCCGGCTGATTGGTGTGATCGAAGGCGAGCAGAGGGAAGGCAAGAAGACGGTGCGGAACGACCGGCTGGTCGCAGTTTCGGGGGTCAGTCACGAATACTCGAACATTCACCGATTCAAGGATCTTCCGGAGAAGTGGCTGGAGGAGATCGAGAAGTTCTTTGTGAATTACGCAGGGCAGCAGGGCAAGGACTTCCGATTTCTAGGGACCAAGGGAGCCGGCGAAGCCATGGACCTGGTGCAGAAAGCTCGGAAGAACGGAAAACGGTAGCAGAACGGAAGAAGGAAGCTCCATGACAGAGACCCTGGTGCGGTTTGCGATTGGAGGCATGGTCGTCAGCCTGTTCGCCATTCTGGGCGATCTCTTCCAGCCGAAGAGCTTTGCAGGATTGTTTGGGGCGGCGCCTTCGATCGCACTCGCGACACTAGGTCTTACAGTGGCACACAGCGGGAAGGCGTATGCGGCGCTGGAGGCGCGGTCGATGATGCTCGGGGCCGCGGCGTTCCTGGTGTACGCGGCACTGGTGAGCTGGACCGGGATGCGATGGAAGCTGGGTGCTCTGAAGACGACGTTGGGTCTGATGCCGGTGTGGTTTGCGGTCTCGTTCGGCGCGTGGATGGTGCTCCGGGTGGTGCGATGATCAGCGTAAAGCCCGGTTCGTTGAAGGAGTCGAGGCCCCATGAGTACGTGATGCGGTTTGTGTTTGGAGGATTGTGTACCGCGGCGGCAGGGTTGATCGCGAAGAAGTTCGGTCCCGGCGTAGGCGGCCTATTTCTGGCGTTTCCTGCGATCTTTCCGGCGAGCTCCAGCCTGGTGGAATCGCATGAGAAGCGACGGAAGCAAGAGACGGGGCTGCAGGGAGAACGACGAGGGCGAGATGCAGCCGCAGTGGATGCTGCCGGCGCAGCGCTGGGCGCGATTGGGCTGATCGTGTTTGCCTTGATGGTATGGCGGCTGCTGGAGGGGCGGAGCGCCGCAGGGGTGATTGCCGCTGCAACGCTCGCGTGGGCTGTAACCGCCGGCGCAGCGTGGTGGATGCGGCGCACACTGGTTCACGTGCTCCGCCGGAGGAAGACACGCTCTGCATCGGCGCATGCAGCGGAGCTGGAGAGGCGATAGCTCCTGAGGAAGACCGAGACAGAAGCTGCTCTTGGCAAGTCGCTTAATGTGCGCCGGCGGGGCCTCTGCCGGGCCGCACCTTCTTGAATGTCCAGACGATCGCCACGCAGACCAGGCACAACAGCGAGAGCCAGCGGAAGACGTCGACAAAGGACCACAGCGCAGCTTGCCGCATAAGCTGGCGGTAGAGCACGCCAGCAGCGGGTCCGCTGCTGTTTGCCGCGCCATA
>JAICMT010000422.1 GCA_025929125.1 Acidobacteriaceae bacterium
CCTGTGCGACTGGTATCTGGAGATTGTGAAGCTGCGTCTGAACTTCGACGATGCGGCGCAGCAGGCGGAGACCTCGGCGGCGCTGACGACGCTGGTGCGGGTGTTCGAGGCCGCACTGCGGCTGCTGTCGCCGCTGATGCCCTTCCTGACCGAAGAGATATGGCACGCGCTGTATGAGGGCAAGCCACCGGCGCATGCGAGCGGCAAGGTGTCGATTGCGCTGGCGCGGTTTCCGCAGGCGGAGGATTATCCGGCAGACGCTGAAGCGATCCGCGACATGGCAGTGCTGCAGGAGCTGATTACGACGGTGCGGGCGCTGCGCAAAGAGCTGGGTGTGCCGGAGAAGGAGGCCGTGCCCATCCTGGTGCATGGCGCGGAACGGATCACGACGCTGGCGAAACAGAATGGCAACATGCTCTCGCGGCTGGCGCGGGTGAGCGAGGTGAAGCTTGTGCCCGAGGCTCCGACCGGCGGCAATGCGCGGAGCACGGCGAGCTTCGATGTGGCGGTGGTGTACGAGCGGCAGATCGATGTGGCGGCGGAGCGCGAGCGGCTGACGAAGGAGTTGGCGAAGTACGAGAAGCAGCTCGCCGCGAATGAGGGGCGGCTGGGGGATACGAAGTTCATCGATAAGGCGCCGGCCCACATTGTGGAGGGGATGCGCAAGCAGACCGAGGAGACTCGGGGCCTATATGAGAAGGCAAAGGCTGCGTTTGAGAGGCTTCCCTCTGCGTGAGGGGCTGCGGCCAGCGGTGTGACCGAACATTTGCATGGAATAAAACTCTGGCGAATCCGTTCTTGTTTTATGTTGGGGTGCGAGCCCATCCAGCTTGGTTGGATCGCGTTCCATAGATCAGAGGCAAAGGACTGCCTCAAAACCCGGCTCCCCACGGGATGATGTGACTCGCACGTTTGATGTCCAACTCACGCCTAGAGAGTGAATCGTGAACCTCCGCTCAAGTCGTCACCGCCTCTTCGTTCCATCCTGGCCCGTATTGGTTTGTGCCATTTTGGCGGTCTGCGCGCCGCAGTTGTGGGCTCAGGAGAGGCTGACTCCGCAACACGTCCAGGAGATTCGCGAACTGAGCGCGACCACGCTTTCCAAGGAAGGTTTGCCCGGACTCGCCATAGCCGTGTCCAAAGGCGATCAGGTGTGGAGCGCGGGATTTGGAAGTGCGGATCTGGAGCAGAACGTGCCGGTTGATTCACGCAGCCTGTTTCGCACCGCTTCGATCTCCAAGTGGATGACGGCGACCGCCGCGATGCGCCTTGCGGAAGAGGGAAAGCTCAATCCTGATGCGCCGATCCAGCAGTACTGCCCCGCGTACCCGCAGAAGCAATGGGTCGTCACCTCACGCGAGTTGATGACGCAACTCTCGGGCATACGCCACTATCACGGCGCCAATGGAGAGCCTCGCGATACAGCGGCCCAGCGCGATGCGCTGGATGCCCTAACCAAGCGCGAACAAAGCACCCAGTACACGCGCTACACAGAAGTGATCCCAACGCTGGACGCGTTCAAAGACGATCCGCTGGTGTATCAGCCGGGCACGCACTTTCTTTACAGCTCGCTTGGGTATCGAGTGCTGGGCTGCGTTCTGGAGGGCGCGGCGCAGATGCCGTATCGCACACTGATGCGCAGATTGGTCTTCGTGCCTGCCGGGATGTCCACCATAACCGAGGATGACGCGCAGATCATCACTCCGCATCGCGTCGCAGGCTATGCCTGGGATGCAAACAAACGACTGGTGCGTGCTCCGTTCCGTGATGTGAGCGAAAACCTGCCCGCCGGAGGACATCTGGCGACGCCGGAAGATCTGGTGCGGTTCGCGATAGCGTTCAACTCCGGCCGTCTGGTCCAACCGAAGACTCGCGACGCTATGGTGCAGCGTCCCAAACTGATGAATGGATCGAATGCTCCCGATGCGCCGGACTACTTTGGCATGGGGAAGGGGCTTTACTACGGCATGGGAATGTTCGTTGGGCAATCCGCATCCGGGGAGCGGTTGCTGATGCACACAGGACGAGATCCCGGTTCCTCCACCGAATTGCTGCTGGCGCCGGAGAGCGGCATTGCGGTGGCGGTGATGAGCAATGTGAGCCAGTGGGATGGAACGGACTCTCTGGCGAAGAAGATCTACGAGATCGTCCGAAGCAAGTAACTTCGGAAAGAGGCGGCTTGGCACTGGGACCAATGCTGCTCGGAAGTCACCAGAGGAAGGGGATCAATCGGCGCGAATCTCTCATGTAGATCTCATATCTTTCTCCAAACTGCTGCAGCATCATTTGTTCTTCGGGTCCAAGACGCAAGGCACACATCAGGAGGAAGGCGCAAAGATAGACCACTCCCACGATCGAGTTCGGCGCAATGAGCGCCTGACCAACGGCTTGAAGAAGGATGGCAGAGTACATGGGGTGGCGAAGGTGTCGATACACACCTGAGGTGATCAACTGGTGATCTTCGCGAATGTCGAGGCTGACGGACCAGTTGGTCGAGAGGTCTGCGTGAGA
>JAICMT010000113.1 GCA_025929125.1 Acidobacteriaceae bacterium
GTCGCTGCGCGGCTCAACCACCTGCTCCGCTGCATTGATCATCGGGTCGGCGTCATGGTCGAAAGGGAAGTACTCGAGGTCCTTCTGGCGCGTGCCGTCGATCAGCCGGATTGCAATGCGCTTCGCATCCGCGTGCGCCGACACACTGTAGTTCGTTGGCAGCGACATGGGCAGCGCGGTCAGCGCCTCGCCAAGCGCGCCGGACTTCGCCTCCTGCGCCGGACCGGGTGCATCCGGCTGTACGTTCAGGTTCAGGCCAAGGTGAGCTTTGCCTGGAACGCATTGGTCTTGGCAGACCAGCCAGGAGATGTGCGCATCGAGGTGCGCAGTACCAATTGCGGAGCGGGCCGCTGTGAGGGTGACCGGAAATGTAACGTGATCCTTATACCCGAAGTCCATCAGCGGTCCCAGCGGAAGCCGCGATGGAACAGGGAACTGCATTGGGCCCGCAGTAAAGCCCTGCGGCAGTGACCAGTCGATGTGAGGCGGCTCGCCCGAGTCTCCTGCATTGACCCAGTACACGTGCCAACCTTGTTCCAGCGTCATGGCGAGGCCGACGACCTGTGAGCCTCCAGGTGCAATTGAGGGCCCCAGGGACACCAGTTCCGCCGTAAGGTGCTGCGCCTTCACCGGACCGGGCCCGCCGTTTCCTATGACGGCAATCTGCGCATGAAGCGGAGGCAAACCTGACGCGACCATCCACAGGCCCGCTAGAAAGACGATCGCGCGCTGCAGCAAAGACCAGCACGTTCCTGCGCGTTCTTGAACGGGGAGGCTCACGTAAGTCGATTGTAGTCGGCGGTCGCATCGCAGTTGTCACCGCCAAGTCAGCGGCCGGAGTGCCTGCGGTGTTCAATCATGATGCAGCGGTCCATCACCACGTGGATGCCGCCCAGCTCGGCCTTCTCCGCGGCTTCACGATTCACGATTCCCTGCTGCACCCACAGGTTCTTCAGCCCTAGCGCCAGCATCTCGTCCACGATCGCCGGAATCGCGTTTGGCAGCCGGAAGACGTCCACCACATCGGGCTTTAGCGGCAGTTCACTTAACGAGCTGTAGCACTTTTCTCCAAGCACCGTCTGCAGCGCCGGGTTGACCGGATAGATTTTGTAGCCGTGCCGCTGCATGTACTCGGAGACGTAGTAGCTGGGCTTCGCAGGGTTGTCCGACAATCCGATCACCGCGATGGTGCGCCCACGTCCGTCTCCCAGCATTGCGTCAATGGTCTGTGCTTCATTCATCTTGGTCCCACCGTTTTATTTTTTCCACGCGCCCAGCAGGCGCCGCAGAACGATCAATTCGCCGATATGGTATGACGCGTGGTCTGCAATCAGCAGCGCCTCCCGCAGCAGGTTCTGTCCGGTACCCCACCGGAACGGCTTCACCAGGTCCGCCTCCGGCCTGAGAAGCAGTGCCTTAAAGCTCTCAAGGTCGGACTGGATCGCACCCAGCGACCGCTCCCATGCTTCCGCAGATGGAGGCGCCGGCTGCTTGGGCCAGTAGTCCTCCGGCCAGCGCTTGTGCTGATACCCACCGCTCGGCGGGGCAGAGAAGTCCAGGATGTCCCTTTGCGCGATCCGGAGGTGCTCCAGCAGCTGCCAGGCGGAATATGGCAGCCCCTCCGGAACTACTCCGCGCAGGTCCGCTGGAAAGTCCTTCACCGCATCGTGCAGCGTTGCGTGTGCCTGCCCGCCATCCAGCAACGCTATCAGCTGCTCACGCACTGCATCCACCGAAATCTCTTTCCCATCCGGCATTCCAGCACCTCGTAGCTCCGCCCCATTCGATGCCGAAGGCATGTGGATCGGCTCGCTTTAATCTGCGCTCTTGCGGCAGGTTCTTTGGGCCGGGATTACACCACGTCGTCGGCTTCTACGGGAGCGGGAACTCCGCCCTCGCGCCTCATCCTCAGGTATCCACGGATAAACGGCTCCAGGTCGCCATCGAGCACGCGATCCACGTCGCCGACCTCCACCCGGGTGCGCAGGTCTTTGGCCATCCGATAGGGCTGCAGCACATAGCTGCGGATCTGCGATCCCCATCCGATGTCCAGCTTCGCGTCCTCGATCTTCTTGGTCGCCGCCTTTTTCTTCTCCAGCTCATACTCATAGAGCTTGGAGCGCAGCATCTTCATCGCGCGCTCTTTGTTCTTGTGCTGTGAACGCTCGTTCTGGCAACCGACCACAATCCCCGTCGGGAGATGGGTAATCCGCACCGCGGAATCTGTCGTGTTCACGTGTTGCCCGCCTTTGCCGCCCGAGCGGTAGGTGTCGATCCGCAGGTCTTCGGTTCGGATATCGATGTTGATGGTGTCGTCGATCTCGGGACTGACGAAGACACTGGCAAAGCTGGTATGCCGGCGCTTGGCGGAGTCAAACGGCGAAATCCGCACCAGCCGGTGCACGCCAGTCTCTCCTGAGAGAAGCCCGAACGCAAACTCGCCCGTGACGGTAAAGGTCGCTGACTTGATCCCGGCTTCATCGCCGTCCTGCAGCTCGTTTACTTCAGTCTTGAAGCCCTGGCGCTCGGCCCAGCGCAGATACATACGCATCAGCATCTCCGCCCAGTCCTGGCTTTCGGTTCCGCCCGCTCCCGGGTGTACGGTCACGATAGCGTTCATGCCATCCATTTCGCCCGACAGCATGGTCTTCGATTCCAGTTTTTCGGCAAAGGACTCGAGCGCTGGAATCTCGCGCTCCAGATCGGTTTCGGTAGGCTCGCCTTCGCGAGCCAGCTCGAAGTATGCCGCGATGTCGTCGGAACGGCGCGCGAGCTCCGTGTCGTCGCCGAGCAGCGTCTCCAGCCGCTTGCGCTCGCGCATCAGCGGCTGCGAGCGAGAGGCATCCGCCCATACGCTTGGGTCGGAGATCTTGGTTTCGATGTCGGCAAGTTCGCGCCTCAGTCGCGGCGCGTCAAAGATACTCCCGCAGCTCGCGCACCCTGTCGCGAACCGGGGAGTAGCGGTACTCCAGTTCATCCAGCATTTGGATAGTTTACCTTTATCGCTCTGAGGGGAGCGCTGCGCCATCCGCCGGACCGCTCGGCCATAGAACCACTGCACATCGGCGCACCAACTGTGCCACACCCCAAGTATGATCGGAAGCCATGTATCGACCGCTCCTGTTCGCAGCTGTTATTGCTGCCTCCCTCGCTGCCGCCCAGCCTCCAGCCGCCGCGCCTGCCCAGGCCAATCACGACCTCGGCTTCAAGGACACGCCCATGCTGCCCGGCCTGCCCTGGCATGTGCATGATCCCGATCGTCCGCACCCGCCGGTCGTTACGCCCGCGCCGGCCAGCAGCCCCGCCGCGCCGCCCTCCGACGCTATTGTGCTGTTCAACGGCACGGATCTCTCCGCGTGGCAGAGTCATTACAGCACCATCACGCGTGCCGGACGGCCTGGCCCTGTCGAGTGGAAGCTGGTAGACGGCGTCGTGGAAGTGGTGCCACACACCGGCGACATCGCCACCAAGAAGAGCTTCAAGGACGTCCAGCTGCACATTGAGTGGTCCGCGCCTACGCCGCCTGTCGGCAACTCGCAGAATCGCGGTAACAGCGGAGTCCTGCTGATGGGCCTCTATGAGATCCAGGTTCTCGATCCCTGGGAGAACCCCACCTATGCCGATGGCCAGGCAGGGGCCATCTACGGCCAGTGGCCGCCGCTCGCTAACCCGGGCCGAAAGCCCGGTGAGTGGAATTCCTACGACATCATCTTCGAAGCTCCCCGCATGGATGGCGACAAGCTCCTGCGCCCTGCCTATGCCACTGTTTTCTTCAACGGCGTGCTGGTCCAGAATCATCAGGAGCTGATGGGGCCCATGGT
Source organism: Acidobacteriaceae bacterium (assembly GCA_025929125.1). GTDB lineage: Bacteria > Acidobacteriota > Terriglobia > Terriglobales > Acidobacteriaceae > Edaphobacter. The sequence continues at coordinate 3,822 of JAICMT010000113.1, forward strand.
CTACCGCGCCGTGGCTCACTACTCCGCGCAACCGGCTGAAGCCCCGCTCGTGCTGCAGAATCACAACAGCCCGGTGCGCTTCCGCAACATCTGGTTGCGTGAGCTCTCGCTCGACACCAGTCACTAAGCCCGTTAACGAATGGGCCGCTATCTCTGGCACTCCGGGCACCAGTACGTACTCCGCGCCTGGGTGCCCTGCTTTCGCATCTGGATGGTTGCGCCGCAGCGCCGGCACTCCTGCCCTGAGCGCCGGTAGACCCACACCCGGTCTTCCGAGTCCATACTGCGAGTCGTGCGCCTGTGGCCGGTATAGGTGACAATTCCGTCGCCCTTTCCGTCGACAACATTCGCTCGCATGTATCGAAGCGCGAATTCCACCAGCCGCTCTGTTTCTGTTCGTGTCAGCGTTTCCACCGTTCTCCACGGATTCACCTGTGCCGCAAACGCTACTTCGCTTTTGTACACATTGCCCAGCCCGGCCAGCACGCGCTGGTTCAGGAGCACGACACCCACCTCAGCCTCAGGGTGCTCGCGCGCATAGGACTCCAGACGGGCGACTCCCGTCTGTGGGGTGAACTCTTCCGCCAGAACGTCCGGCCCCAGCTTCGGCACCTGCGAGCTCCGGGCAAGCGAGCGCGCTGTATGGAACTCCGCAATGGGTACATGGAACGCCACGGCCTCATATGCCTCTGTCCGGACTACGCAACGCATCGCTCGTCTCGGCATGCGCCAGCGCTCGCCCGACCGGTAGAGATGCCAGCTGCCCGACATCAACATGTGCGTGACCAGGATCAGCGGCTCCGCGCCGCTCTGTCCGCGGGAGAAGTGCATCAGGCACCACTTCCCGCGCGACTCCACCCGCTCCACCATCCGGCCCACCAGCGGCGCATCGTCATTCACGCGCGCCAGCCCGGCGAGCGCAGTCTCAAATCCTGTCACCAGCCGCCCACCCAGGGCCTGATTCAAACTCCTGGCCGTCCGGAAGATTGTGTCGCCTTCAGGCATTCAGCACCTGTTTCCGCACAGCTCAAGCGGGGATAGCGCCGGCCACTGGGCATTCTCTCCGCAACCTTTCGTTGCAGGAACCTAGTCCGCGTCGTCCGTCAAAGCATCCATGTAGGCGACGTCCAGGGCTGTTCCGGGCACCGCCACTAAGCTGTTGTCGATCTCCGAGCCGTCGGTAGTTCGGAACACGTGGACCTGGCCGCCGTATGCCGTGTACACCTTGTTGAAGTTCTGCACCCAGCAGATGCCGGTCAGGCTTCCGTAGTAGTACTGGTCGTTGTTCTGGTTCGGATAAGGCACCGTTGCCGAGCCGCCCGGAGTCACATTGGGCAGCACCTGCGCCGAGAGGGACGATCCGCCGAGCACTACGCGAGTTAGGCAGTTGTAGTTCTGCTTCAGCTTGGCACGCTCGCCGGTTGCGCAGAACTGGGCGCCGATCCACAGGGTGTTGTTGTCCGCGAACAGCATCTTCGTGTGCGTGCCGTCTGAGATCGAATACTTCCCGGTGATCGCATTCGTAGCCAGGTTCATCGTCGAAAGGAAGCCGGCGAACAGGCCGTCGGACTGCAATTGCTGGCCGGCAAGATATAGCGTCGTGCCATCGGAGAGCGCGGTCGTGACTCCGCCTGGGACCGGCACATTGCTGATCGTCGGATTCGGCTGTGTCGGGGAGCTCGGGATTACATCCACGGTCAATGGGGCCTGCTGGATCAGCGAGACGCTGGAGGCCACGCCGCCGCACTCCGCTCCGCAGTTCAGAATGTAGGCCGTCGTTCCATCCAGAGAGAAATACACGCCACCCGGGCGGTCATAGTTCCCTGGTACCGCGACCGCACAGTAAATTGGCAGCGTCAGTGGCTGGCAATCCACGGAGCCGGTGGCCGCAATCGCGGCCTCTGCGGTGGGGTACTGGTTCTGATTCAGCCGGAAAATCCGGTACAGAACATTCGAGTTCCGCACCATCGCCAGCACTACCGTGTCGCCCTTGTTCACCGCGACGCGGTACACGTTCGGAATGTTCAGATCGTAGGTCCCGCCCACTTTGCTGTCGATGATCTCGAGCACGCCGGCGTTCGACTCGGCCCCATAAAA
>JAICMT010000065.1 GCA_025929125.1 Acidobacteriaceae bacterium
AAGGCCCAGGGTGTCTCGGGACCCCGGCAATACGCCCGCACTATAGCGATCGTGAGGACTCCTTCCTTCTCAACAACTCCGCTCGGCGTTAGCCGAGTCCATCAAGTGGAACTCGGATTCCTGGCCGGGAGCCTGGCAGGCCTGCTGCTCACCCTCAGCCTGGGCTCCAAATCCGCAGGCGAATCCCGCAAGCTCAGATCCGAGAGCTGACCTGTCAAGCCCAAAACCGGCTAAACAGCTCATTCCAGACAACATCCAGATGTTACTTAAGCTACCCCAACCTGCTATCATTAACTTAAGAGTGGAAGTTGAGAGGCACGAGTGGAAGTTGAGAGGCAGCGGGAACGCCCCGGCACCCGCCGCGTCCATAACTCCTCTGAATGGACGATTTTAGCCACAACATTCCTGATATCAATACTTTGTAGCCATCACCACCCGGCAAGCCTTTGAAATCAGGCGGCTTCCAGCCAAGATACCCCCCGGGGGTGGTACCTGGCCTCAACGCTTCCCCTTCTCCCACTCCGCGTAGGAAATTCGCGGAACTGTCAGGAAGGCATCTCGGGTTCGAACGTAATTTCCAAGGCCATTCATCCGTCCGACAGCGTGCAGTTCGTCGGCGCAGATATACGGCCCCGAAGGATCGACATACTGGTCCTCCACGTACATCGAGATCACACGGGCCAGAATAATCCGGGAGCGTCCGATCTCCATCGTGGTGAGTTCCCGGCACTCGAGTGCCGCATGCGCTTCCGCAATCCGCGGAACCTTCACGACAGAGGAAGGCGCGGTTGTAAGACTGGCCATTTCGAGCTCGTTGACCTCGGAAGGAAAGTCCGTAGCCGTGATATTCATCTGCTGTATCAGGTCCTCCGTCACGATGTTGATGACGAACTCTCCGGTGCGGCGAATGTTCTGGGCGGTGTCCTTGGGAACGAAGTCAGAGTCCGGCCGGTTGGTCACTCCAATCCCGACCACTGGCGGGTCGGTGCAGAGGTAATTAAACGCGCTGAAGGGCGCCGCGTTGAGCTTTCCTTCGCGGTCCATACTCGTGATCCATGCAATGGGGCGGGGCGCAATCAGGCCGATCAGCAGGTTATAAACCTGGCGATGCGGTGCCGTTTCCATCTCGAAATTCATACGTTTCTCCAGGCAGGTCTGTCGCAGGCGGCTCACTGGATTCTTCTCAAATCGCACGCGACTCTTTCAGACTATTCGAACCATCTGCTGCAAATATGGAGGCAGAGGAGAACGCCCTACAGAATCAGTGACTTGAAATTCCGCATCCAGCAAGATGGCATCGCCCTGAATCTCGCGCGATACCTGCAGCATTCCCTCGGTTTCAGAGACCCGAATGCTAAAATGGAAGCAATGACAACGCCTTTGAAGACGCTGTTCCTGAACCCTCCTTCCTTTGAAAAGTTTGATGGCGGCGCAAGCAGCCGCTGGCCCGCGACGCGCGAGATCGAGTCGTACTGGTACCCGGTCTGGCTCACCTATCCCGCGGGCATGCTGGAGGGCTCGCGTCTTGTGGATGCGCCGCCGCACCACCTCAAGTGGAACGACGTCATCGACATCCTCAAGGACTATGAATTCCTGGTGCTCTTTACCAGCACCATGGGATGGGAAGGCGACCAGCGCGCGGCAGAGATGATCAAGCAGCGCTATCCCTCCATCAAGATTGCTTTTGTCGGACCTCCGGTCACTACCTCGACCGACCGCGCCCTGAACGAGTGTGCAGCTATCGACTTCGTCTGCCGCCGCGAGTTCGACTTTTCCGTGGTGGAATACGCGAATCGCAAGCCGCTCGAAGAGATCCTTGGGATCAGCTACAAGGATGCAAGCGGAGTCATCCGACACAATCCGGACCGTGCGCAGGTCACTCCGGAGCAGTTGGACGAGATGCCCTGGGCCACGGAGATCTACAAGCGCGATCTCGACGTCACCCGGTACAACGTTCCCTTCCTGCTGCATCCCTTCATCGCGCTTTATTCCACCCGGGGTTGTCCCGCGCAATGCACCTTCTGCCTATGGCCGCAGACTCTGAGCGGCCACGCCTGGCGCAAGCGCTCCACCGACGACGTTGCCGCGGAGATGAAATGGGCGAAGGAGAACTTCCCGCAGGTGAAGGAGTTCTTCTTCGATGACGATACTTTCAACATCCAGAAGGCGCGCACCATCGAGCTCTGCGAGAAGCTGAGGCCTCTGGGCCTTACCTGGTCCTGCACCTCGCGCGTCACCACCGATTTCGACACACTCAAGGCCATGAAGGAAGCCGGCTGCCGGCTGCTCATCGTCGGCTACGAGTCCGGCGACGCGCAGATTCTGAAAAACATCAAGAAGGGCGCCACCGTGCAGCGCGCGCTCGACTTCACCCGCGACTGTCATAAGCTGGGCCTGGTGGTCCATGGCGACTTCATCCTGGGGCTTCCAGGCGAGACCAAGGAGTCGATCCGCAATACCATCGAGTTCGCGAAGCAGCTCGACTGCGAAACGATTCAGGTGTCCATCGCGCACGCATTCCCCGGAACCGAGTTCTTCGACTACGCCAAGGAACACGGCTTCATCACCAATGAAGCCATGATGGACGATGGCGGGCACCAGATGGCCCACATCGAATATCCCGGGCTGCCGGTCGAGTACGTCATGGAAATGGTGCACAAGTTCTACGACGAGTACTTCTTCCGTCCGAAGCAGGCCGGGCGCGTCGTCTGGAAGGCGATCCGGAATGGCGATGTGAAGCGTCTTTACTCTGAGGCGAAATCGTTCCTGCAACTGCGAGCCAAGCGCAACAAGGCAGTCGAGGAGATGAAGACTGCTAACGCGGTTAAGGCGCAGGAGTCTATTCGTCAGGGCGCCTGAGAGCGAATCGCTCGGACGTCCCTGAAGCAAAACTCCGGGAAGCGGCCGGCTCAGCCCGGCCGCTCTTCTTTGTGCTCAAGAGCTCTCCTTCCGCATCCTTGGTTTGTCCGTGCGATATGCTGAGTTGGTGCGGTATCGACTGCTCTACCCAGTGTTCTTTGCGGCGGTCTTTCTATCGCACCTGACCCTTCTTCGCCTGCCCTATTTCTGGGATGAGGGCGGCTACTACATCCCCGCTGCGTGGGATTTCTTTCGCACCGGCTCGCTGATTCCTCAAACCACCGCCACCAATGCGCACCCGCCATTGCCTTCCATTCTGCTGGCCGGTTGGTGGCATCTCTCCGGATTCGTACCCAGTGGAACGCGCACCTTCGTCTGCATGGTTGCTGCGGCAGCGCTGCTCGCCGTCTTCGGCATTGGACGGAGGCTGCTGGGAACAACGGCCGGAGCAGCATTGGCTGTACTCACCGCAATCTATCCCATCTGGTTTGCCCAGAGCACGCTGGCGCACGCGGATATCTTCGCCGCCGCTTTCACCCTCTGGGGCCTTCTGGTTTACCTGGGCACGGTCCACGATGCAAAGACTTGCTCCTGGCAACCCAAAGTGTACGCGGGAGTGCTCTTTGCATTCGCTGCGCTGTCCAAGGAGACCTCTATCGTCACTCCTGCAGCGCTCGGGCTCTGGGAAATTTGGTTACTGCTGCGCGAGCGCAGAATTGCCGGAGCCGCTCGCGAACATACAGGATGGCTCGCCGCGATGGTCTTCCCTGCTCTGCCGCTTGCCGCCTGGTACGGATACCACTATTCGAGGACGGGATTTGTCTTCGGCAATCCCGAGTTTCTCCGGTATAACGCCACCGCGAATCTAGATTCGTATCGCATCGTGCTGTGTCTCTACCATCGTTTCCTGCACCTCACCATGCACATGAATCTTTTTGTGCCCACCGTGTGTACGCTGGCAGCATTGCTACTTCCCGCAATTGCCGGACGCCAGCGACTGCACGCGCGCGTCGTGGGTCCGGTTCTCACCATCATTGGAGTGAACTGGATTGCGTTCTCCATCCTCGGCGGTGCACTGCTGACGCGTTATCTGCTGCCGATGTATCCTCTGGTGCTGCTGCTGTGCGTTGCGGAGTGGCAACGGCGCTTTTTTCGCTGGGAATGGATCGCGGTATTGAGCGCGGCGGGCTTCCTCGCTGGCATCTGGATCAATCCGCCCTATGCATTTGCGCCAGAGGACAACCTCACATATCGCGATATGATCGTGCTGCATCAGCGCGCCGTATCGCTGATTGCAAAAAAGTGGCCGCAGGCCACGGTCCTTACTGCGTGGCCGGCCAACGCCGAACTGCAACGGCCTGAGCTCGGCTACATCAGAAAACCGGTGCGCGTCTTCACGATCCGGAACTTCTCCTTCGACGAAGTTCAGAAGGCCGTGGCGGATCCTGGGGAATACGATACCGCGCTGGTCTTTTCCACGAAGATTGCACCCCACAACTGGCTCGGTCTCGGCCGCAGCAACCAGCAGCCGGATGCCAAGTACTTCGATTTTCATGAGGACATGCACCCGGAGGAGATGGCCGCGATGCTGCATGGTGAGGTGGTCTGGGAACAGTCTCAGCACGGCGAATGGGCTGCTGTGCTGCGCTTTCCGCGTATTGTCAACGCAGTGGAGCGGCTGCGGTAGCGCGTGCGCTCTGCTCCAATCCGATCATCCGCGTGGCAGCCTTCTATAATCGTCCAATTGTGGTGAGTATCCGCGTGAGAGTTACGATTCGCACTACCCTGCTCGTTCTGGCTGCGTACGGTGGCATGCTGCCGCTGTATGGCGCGGCACAGTCGGAAGCAAATGCGGCCGACACTAGAACTGCCAGTATTCGCCAGGGCGGCCGGCTGGTGCTGGTGCTGCCCTTCGATAACAAGTCCGGACAGTCGAACCTGAACTGGATCGGCGAGTCGTTTCCGTACACGCTCAACCAGCGGCTAAGCTCGGCGGGCTTCCTGACCATCAGTCGGGATGACCGCATGTACGCACTCGAGCATCTCGGATTACCGGAAGAGTTTCGGCCCAGCCGCGCGAGCACCATCAAAATTGCGCAGACGCTGGACGCCGACTACGTCATCGTAGGCAGCTACACGGTCGCCAATCCAGGCACTCCACAGAGCCGCATTCAGGTTGAAGCACAGGTGGTCGAGATCGACGAACTGCGGATGTCTGAGCCGATTCGTCAGGCCAATACACTGCCCCAGCTCTATGACGTGGAAAATACTCTTGCGTGGCAGGTGGCTCGCGAGATGGATCCGCACTTCGCCGTGGCGCAGCAGACCTTCCTGAGCACAGCTGGAGCGGTCAAGCTGAGCTCGTTCGAAAATTACATTCGCGGCATTCTTGCCTCCACGCCGGACGAACGGCTGAAGCGCTTGCAAGCGGCGGTTGCAGAGACGCCCAACTTTTCCGCAGCGCTGCTGGCGCTGGGCAAAGAGCAGTATGCCGATCGCAAGTATGAAGATTCCGCGGCAACGCTGGCGAAGGTTCCGCAGAATGACCGGCTCGCTCTCGAGGCCGGCTTCTACCGTGGGCTGGCTCGGTTCAATATCGCTCGCTATGCGGAGGCTCAGGCAGCGTTCGGCTTCGTCGCCAGCAGGCTACCCTTGCCTGAGGTGGTGAATGACGAAGGCGTCGCGGCAAGCCGACAGGGAAAGGACGGCGTGCCGCAGTTTCAGCAGGCCATTGCAACGGATCCCAACGATGCCGACTACCACTTCAACCTCGCCGTGGGGCTACTGGCGAGGAGCGACATCGCGGGCGCCATCCATGAGGTCCAGGCCTCGCTGAAACTGCGTGCCGACGATTCGGAGGCCACGGAGCTGCTGCATCGGCTGGAGTCTCTGCACGGTTCCACCGCGAACCTGAAAACGGTGGTTGCGGCCGACGGCTTCGATCCGACAACGCGCATCCGCCGCACATGGTCGGAGGCTTCCTTCCGCCAGGCTGCATTCCAACTGGATCAGATGCGCGCAGTGCAGATGGCCACCCTTGCACCGGCCGAAAAGGCCGTGCAGTATGCGCAGCTCGGCGCACAATATCTTGCGCAAGGCCTGATTCCGGAGGCAGAGCAGGAGTTCCAGACCTCCTTGAAAGCAGATCCAAACAATGCAGCAGCGCACGCAGGACTGGCCGAGGTGCGGGAGCGGACAGGCGCGGCTGAGGATGCGCGGAAGGAAGCTGATGCCTCCCTGAAGCTTGCGCCCAATATAGCCGCGCACCTGGTGCTCGCCCGGCTTGAGCTGCAAGCCGGTAATCTGGCGGCATCTGCACAGCACGTATCGGAAGCTTTGCGACTTGAGCCGAAGAATGCAGCAGCGCAGGCTGTAAAGACCGCCTTGACGGCCCGCGGTCAGGCAGTTCCGTAAAGCGGGGTCGGAGGTTCGCTCGATGATGCGAATCGGTGGAACTCGATGGCTAGCGTGCCTGATTGCAGTGGCACTGGCAGGTGCCGGTGCGTGGGCTCAGTCTCCAGCACCTGTGGTGGTTAAGCTCTCGATCCATGACACCATCCAGCCGATCACCGCAGACTACCTGAAGCGTGGGCTGGACGAGGCCGCAGGGCGGCATGCCCAGGCGGTGCTGCTATCGTTGGGGACACCGGGCGGCTTGCTGACTTCGACCCGCGAGATGGTCGCGACGATTGAGGCTTCGCCGGTGCCAGTGATTGTCTTCGTCGAGCCCGCAGGCAGCCGTGCAGGCTCCGCCGGATTCTTTCTCCTCGAAGCGGCCGACGTGGCGGCCATGGCTCCCGGGACGAATGCAGGCGCATCGCACCCCATCCTCGAAGGCCAGACGATGGATCCGGTGCTAAAGCAGAAGGTCGAGAACGATGCCGCGGCGTTTCTGCGCTCCTACGTCACGGTGCGTGGGCGCGATGCAGCGGCGGCCGAGGATGCAGTGCGCAACTCAAAGTCCTACAGCGAGGCGGAAGCTCTCAAGCTGGGGCTGATCGACGCAGTGGCGTCCGACGACGCGACGCTGCTGCACCAGCTGGATGGGCGGACCATCAAACGCTTCCACGGCGAGACCGAGACATTGCGTTTGGCGGGCGCGCAGGTAGAGCTGGTGCCGCCTTCCCTCCGCGAGCGGCTGCTGACCAGACTCACCAGCCCGGACCTCGATGTGCTGTTGCTGGTCTGCGGGGCCCTGCTGATTTATCTCGAGTTCAACGTACCGGGTACGATTGTGCCGGGTGCGCTTGGCACAGTGCTGCTGCTGCTCGCCTTGTTCGGATTCAATATGCTGCCGGTGCAGCATACCGCGGTGCTGCTGCTGATTGCTGCGCTGGCGCTGATGGTCTTGGAGGCGAAGTTTGCAAGCCATGGTGTGTTGGCGATTGCCGGCGTTGTCTGCCTCGTGTTCGGACTCGCAACTCTGGTGAACGGACCGTTGCCGGAGATGCGGGTGCACTATGCTGTGGCGGCCGGCGCTGGGATCGGGTTTGGGTTGATCACCTTTACTCTGGCGTGGATTGCGCTGCAAGCCCGGAACAGCAAGCGGCTGACCGGGCCTGAGGCCATGGTGGGCCATGTGGCGGTTGCTATGACTCCACTTGCGCCGACCGGGCAGGTCGAAGTGCGCGGGGAAATTTGGGCAG
>JAICMT010000121.1 GCA_025929125.1 Acidobacteriaceae bacterium
CGACCAGGATGAAGGACACGCACACCATACCGGTCGCAAGAACGCCACCGGAGGCGCAGCGGGGCTTGGGCTGATCGGAACCGTAGTCGGAGCTGCCGGAGGCTCACCCTACGTTGCCGCTGGCATCGGTTACTGGGGATTGGCCCGATCCGTCTGGGGCCGCTGGATCGCACGCGGCCAGAAGATCGCCTTCCCGAAAGATACCCGCGTCGTTATCGAGACGGTCCCGCGCCAGTCCAGCCCCATACACCCGAATCCTGAGCGTTGAGGAGTGGCTCTGTTTTTTGCCTTTGCCTGCGGAATTCCCTGCGGTAGCATCGTTCGCACATGAGACTTCAGAGCTTTTCAACCCTCATCCTTCTTGCAGGGACCGTGCTTGCTGCGGCCGGACAGAGTTACAAGGCCGCCAAAATCGTATTCCAGAACGCCGGGATGTACCCGCAGGCGCAGCTTGAGGACATCGCCCAGATCCACCCGGGCACAACCTTTACCGCCACTGACCTGGGGAACGCCGCACAACACCTGGTCGACACCGGCTTCTTTGAGGATGTTGGTGCCACTTTGAGCGGTCGGCTGGACGCCGCCACCGTCCTGTTTACGACCAAGCCCATCGCCCGGGCCGACATGATCCACCTGGGCTTTGAAAACTTTCTCTGGCTATCCCCTCAGGAGATCCTTGTTGCTCTGCACAAGAAAGCTCCGCTCTTCGATGGTTACATTCCGGAGAGTAACCCCGCGGTCGCGGAGTTCGATTCAGTTCTGGCCGAAGCTCTCGCCGCCAAAGGAATCACCGCAAAGGTCACTCACGAAACCTTCGAACCCACCATGCTCCGGCCGGAGCGCGTTCTCGAGTACCGCATTGCCAGTCCCCGGGTGCGCGTCGCCGATATCAAGCTGGCGGGAGTCAGCCCCGCCCTCACGCCTCTGCTTCAGAAGTCGCTGAACAACGCCGCGAAATTCAGCTACAACGACGGCCTCGCCGGACAAAGCACATCCGATGCGATTCTCGCGCCCCTGCTGGATGCCGGCTATGTCAAGGCTGCGCTCTCGCAGACCTCGCTCGACAAGACCTCTGCACCGGAGGGCATCTCCGTCGTCGTGAACGCTACGCTCTCTGCCGGTGAGGTGTATCGCGTGGGCGCAATCAACTTTTCCGGCGTGCCGGTCTACTCGGCCGATGACTTCCAGAAGAATTCGAAGCTGCATCCAGGCGATATCGCCTCTCGCGAGATGCTGATGGAAACCATCGCTCCCCTCGATCTGGCCTACCGGCGGCTGGGCTACATGGATGTCATAGTCAAAATTGACCCCATGTTCGACGAGGCGACACACACCGTCACCTACAGCCTGTCCTGCATTCCCGGCCAGCAGTACCGAATCAAGCAGGTAACGACGAAGAACCTCGACCCGGTGGCGCTTGCCGACTTCGATAAGGCCTTCCGGCTGACCACCGGCGAACCTTACAACCCCGAATACGTGCGCAGCTTCCTGAAGAACAACAGCTCGGTGAAATCGCTCGAGAGCTACACCGGCGGATATAAGGCTTATGCCGATCCGAACACCCACACGGTGGACCTTGTGCTGACGTTTGTGAACCGGAACATCCACTGACGCCGAGGCGAAGCGAAAGTCCCATCATCTCCGGTATTTTGCGGCTGAGTCGCAGGAGGACCCTGATTACCTCTCCTGCAAATACGCAAAATTGCAGAAAAAACGCGTGTCAAGCTCCTTTTCCTAAAAAATTACATAACAAACTTACAATCAGTAGCTTGCATTTAGACCCTGATGTGACACGAGTTATGCTCCACCTGATATTCTTAAATTAGGATCAAAAAGAAAAGGCCCGGCTACTAAGCCGGGCCTCTCTATTTTTCACTGGACTGGCGACCTATCCCTGCAAAACTACTTATGTTGGACGAATTTAGCCGTAAGTACAGCCTTATCAAGACTCTACAGACACCTCGGCACGCTAGGTAACTGATATACAAGGAGTTGTGCCCAAGATAGGGGTGGGGGGCCCTACCCGATAACTTAGTGTGTCATGCCAACGGTCTTGGCGGCTTCCGCAGGCAGTGGCTTGTCGGCCTTCGAGAGCAGCAGGCTAACCTGCCACATTTGGTTCTCGGTCAGAGCCTTTTCGAAGGCGGGCATGCCGGTGAGGCGGATGCCGTTCTTCACTTTCCAGTAGGTCTCCCCTGCCGGATCGTCGCTGACGCCGACAACGTCACCATGGCGCTCGAAAAGCTGCGGAGCGCGCGGAAACATCTTGCTCCCGATCTCCGACGGCTCGGTCGCCGTGCCGTGGCATGTCTCGCACTTGTCCTGGTAGATCTGCGCCCCGGCGTTCAGGTTTTCATCGGTGGGCTGAATCGGCGCGGAAGCCGGCATCTCACGATGAATCCGCGCTTTCAACGGCACGCCCACCACCCGGTCCTCAAACGGAAACGGCTTGTCGGCCACTGCCACAGGAGGCTGGCCGAATGCAAAGTACGCATAGACGGCGAGGGGCAAGATGACCAGACCTAGAAAAAAGAAGAGCACCGCCACACCAGTTCGGCTCATGGCGCCGATTATAAGTGGTCACTCTGCCGTCGGATGTCATGGGAATGTCGGACCATATCCCTAGATTGCGGCATTTCCCGACGATCTGCGCACTACCAACTGGCTGCTCCGCTTGGTAGACTGGAGAGTATGCGGAGTATTCCCTTCAAGATCGTCGCTGCCGCGATCGTAGTGATCGCTACCGTAAGCTGGCTCGCCTACACCGGCGTTCGCGATACCAAGAGCTATTACGTGACGATCACGGAACTAAATGCGATGGGCAACAAGGCGTATTCGCGCAACCTGCGCGTGGCCGGCAATGTCGCTCCAGGCTCCATCGAGCGCAGCGGCGCCAATGCACAGTTCGTGCTGATCGAACAAGGCAAGCAGCTGCGTGTAAATTACGAGGGCGCGGAGCCGCCTCCGGACACCTTCAAGGACGACGCCCAGGCGCTCGCCGTAGGCACCTACGGCCGTGATGGCGTCTTCCACGCAACTCAGCTTCAGGCCAAGTGCGCCTCCAAATACGCGCCTGCGAAGCCGGGCCAGGCTCCATCCGGCAACACCGCCATGTTGGCGCCCGGGAGCGCGAAGTAACCGCTCGCGCGCCCATGCCCGACGGAGCACCCATCGATCGCACCGCTCAGGACACAGCAGAACCAGCGGCTGCACAGCTTGAATCCGCGTCCAAGCTCTTCGGCGATTTTGCCGCGTTGCGCAAGGTCTCGCTCCGCTTCGAGGCGGGCTCCTCGACCGTAATTCTGGGCGATAACGGCGCGGGCAAGTCCACGTTGCTGCGTCTGATCGCCGGGCTCATCGTTCCCTCGCGCGGCACGGTCCTTACCTTCGGCGAGGAGCCGCGCAGCCAGAGGTGGCGCATCGCGTATATGAGCCATGAGCCGATGTTGTATGACGAGCTTTCGGGGCTCGAGAATCTGCGTTACTTCGCCAGCCTGCAGAACACCGATAGCGGCGAGAAGGGCTGCAGCTGCACTGCAACCTCCGAGAAAGCACTGCGAGCCGTAGGCCTGGATCCGGCGCTCGGTCGCCCTGTCGGACATTACTCGCAGGGAATGCGGCAGCGCGCTTCCCTTGCCCGGGTGCTTCAGGCCGATCCCGAGCTTCTGCTGCTGGACGAGCCGTTTTCCAATCTGGATGTGGAGTCCTCGCGCCGTATGGTGGAGCTGCTTCGCGACTTCCGCACCTGGCCTCTGCAGGGGACCTCCACACAACACAGCCGGACGATCATTCTGACCACGCACCAGGCGCACCTGGCAGAACCGCTCGCCAACGCCACGGTTACCATGCGGGCCGGAGCGGTGCTTTCTATCACGGGCGAAGGAGTGCATCCCTCCGCATGAAGCCTGCTCGCCCCAGCAAGACCAACGCCGCCCGCCTGCTCGACAGCTTGGGGATCACCTATGAGACCCGCACCTACGAGGTCGATCCGGAGGACCTGACAGCTCTCTCGGTTGCTCGCAAGATCGACATGCCACCCGAGCAAGTATTCAAGACGCTGCTCACCAAAGTTGGCGGAGCGGGGCCACGGGAAGCAGGCCACCTCTTCGCGGTGATCCCGGGGGACGCGGAGCTCGACCTGAAAAAGCTGGCGCAGGCCGCAGGAGTGAAGAAGGTTGAACTTGCCTCGCTCAAGGAAGTGGAGCCGCTCACCGGATACGTACGCGGCGGGGTGACCGTTTTCGCGGCCCGTACAGCATTTCCCGCGTACGCGGATGAGAGCATTGAGCTGTTCGACCGGATCTCAATTTCGGCCGGGCTGCGGGGTGTGCAGATTCTCCTTTCCCCGGCGGATTACGTCCGGGCATCACAGTCGATGCTGGCCGACCTGACCAAGTCCGTGCTGCCGCGGGAGCCGAACCCATGAGCTATCTCGGCCATGTCCTGGTGCATCTCCGCAAGGACCTCCAACTGGAGTGGCGCTCCCGCGACTCCGTGAACGGCATGCTGTTTTTTGCGTTGCTGGTGGTCGTGGTGTTCTCGCTTGCATTCGACCCCACGGCGGCAATGTCGAGGCAGATTGCCGGGGGCATTCTGTGGCTGGCTCTGCTGTTCGCCTCAACCACAGCGCTGAACCAGGCATGGACGAGGGAGCAGCGCAACCGGGTGCTGGAGGCACAACGCATGGCCCCAGCGCCGCCTTCGGCACTGTTCCTGGGCAAAGCGCTTTCCAACCTGCTCTTTGTGGCGATCGTGGAGGTGGTGCTGGCACCGCTGTTCGCGGTGTTCTACAACCTTCACGCCGTGGGACAGGGCTGGCTGATGGCAGCGGTGCTGCCCCTGGGCACATGGGCGCTGGTGTGCAACGGAACCTTCTTCGCGGCGCTGGGGCTTCGTACGCGCAACCGCGAACTTTTGCTGCCCCTGGTGCTGTTCCCTATCTCAATTCCGGCGCTGCTGGGAATGATGCAGGCGACGACGGCCATCCTTACCGGCGCGTTTGAGCCCGGCCCCTGGATCCGGCTGTTGATCGGCTACAACATTGCATTTACGGCGGCTTGCCTGCTGCTGTTCGATACGGTGCTGAACGCAGAGTGAGTCCCTCCAGGACGCCTGCCGCGGATGTACGGTACTCGACTCCCCATAGCACCGATGACGCGGTAGACTTTAAACACTGTGCAGCGCTCGCGCATCTTCGGACCTCTCGGCTTGGTTTGGTTTCTGCTCACGCTTGCCGTGATCGTGTACGCCACCCGGCTGGGGCTTCTGCTCTCCCCGCCGGAGGCAACGATGGGCAACGTGGCGCGGATACTTTACTACCATGTGCCGCACTCGATGCTTTCGCTGGTGTTTCCCTACGTTAACTTCGGGGCATCTCTTGCATACCTCTACTGGCGCAGGCGCGATCCGCTGAAGGCGCTGACGGCCGACGCAATCGCAATATCAGCCGCGGAAGTCACCGTGGTCTACGGCAGCATATGCCTGGTGACTGGAATGTTGTGGGGGCGGGTCGCATGGGGCATCTGGTGGACATGGGATGCACGCCTGACCAGCATGCTGCTGCTATGGCTGCTCTACGTGAGTTACCTGATGCTGCGCAAGCTTTCTTCTACGGGGCAGGCGCATACGCTCGCGGCGGTACTTTCCGTGTTTGCCGCAATCGATGTGCCGATCGTCTACATGTCGATCCGCTGGTGGCGCACGCAGCATCCGGCTCCGGTGTTTGGCGGTGGACCGGATTCGGGGCTCGATCC
>JAICMT010000260.1 GCA_025929125.1 Acidobacteriaceae bacterium
GAAAGTGTCACTCCCCAGCTCACGCCCGATCGCTATACCCTCAGAAATCGTCATCCTGAGCGGAGCGGCTCGTCAGACGAGCCGCGCAGTCGAAGGACCCCGAGAGACCACGCCCCACCTCAACCGCACCGCACCTTTCAGCCCCGGTGTCCCACATAGCCGCTCCGCGAGTGAACCGAATCATCATTCCGGGTGCCCCATTCATGCGCTTGCGCATGGGTGGGGACGTGCCACCTCCATCCCCGCGGGACCATCACCAACGATCAACCGTAGTGCTTAAGGGCACGGCCCTGGCCGCCGGGTGCTGCGTGCCCCATTCATGCGTCTGCGCATGGGTGGGAATGTGTCACTCCCATCCTCGCGGGACGATCACCAACGGCCAATCGTAGTGTTTAAAAGCACGGCTTCAGCCGTGCCATAAACCAGCCGCCGCGAAGCGGCTCCCGCTCTGCCGAAGGCTCGCCCTTAGAACGCACTTCACTCCGCTCGCATCGCTCCAACTCCTCCGCATCGCTCCGGCTGCCCAAAGCACAAAAGCCTCAGCTAGTAGCTAATACTTAAAAGCTGAGTAGCTAAAAAACCTGTCAAGCCCCCACCGCCGTGGAAAACCTCACATCTCCTTACCACACCGTCACTTCCGCAGAAAATTTCGATGTGACACGAGTTATCCCCCACCTGATATCCTTAAACTAGAGAAGAAAAAAGGCCCGGCGCTCTCCGCCGGGCCTTCCTCTATTAACCCGAAAGTGACTCCCCTCAGCTAAACCCAATGCTTGCAACACGCACTGTGTACTAGAAAGGGACTCCCATCCGCTAACCTCAATCGTTGCAACAAACCGCCCGAAGACACCCCCAGGGGGTGCACTCCACTACATGGCTCCCGTCGAAGGGGCCGGGGCTGCTGCCGGAGCTGGTGCCGGAGCAGTCACCCGCAGCGCCATCCGCGGGAAGCTGAACGTGCCGCCTGCGTCGTCGATCACGTTGACCTGGCAGATATAAGTGCCCGGCTTCAAGGAGTTGAGCGGCACATCGAACTCGAAGCCGACAGCGTCGCGCTCGGGAACGTTGATCGCCTTCGCGTCCACCTGCGGCGTCTCGTAAACCTTCACGCCGCCGAGCAGGAACTCGATGCTGGTGAGCACGTGTACCGGTCCGCTCTCGCGCCGCGCAAGCCCCGGTGAGGCCGCCTGCTGCTGCCCGTCCTTGTCGCGCGTCGGGTTGTAAACCTCGTACAGGAAGTAGAGGTGCTGGTCCTGGCGGAAGACGTGAGGCACGTTCGGCACCCACTGCTGACCGTCTCGAATCAGCGGATCCGTCGTCTTCTTCACGTTGTTGGGCTGCCGCTGGCTGGAGAGCACGATCGAGCTGAGTTTGAGCGGCGTCTTCTTCATGTCCGGGACCTGGATATCGGTCTCGAAGCTGCCCATGTTGCCGCTCTGGTTTTCGCGCACCACAAACTTCACGTGGTATTTCCCGGGCGCGAGCGTGAAGCCGGTGGAATACTGCACGTTCTTCTTTTCCACCTGCTGGTTGGCGTCCACCGCGAGGTTGACGGTCTGCCGCACTTCTCCGACGACGATGCCCGTCGCGTTCTTCACCTGTCCGAGGAAGTCGAGCGTGGCCTTGCTTTTATCCTTCGCTGCCGTGGCGTGAATTTGCGAGCCCGGGACGACGACCGAGATCGGAATGTAGAACTTGCCATCGTCCAGCCGGAAGTAAAGCGCCTGCAGATAGACGGCGACATCGGTTGCGGGAACGTCGCTGCGCATCTGCTCGTTCAACGCAAGCTCGCGATCCTCGTTCTTGGCATGCTGGAAATCCGCGGACGCATAGTATCCGGGCCGGTACTCAAGCTTCGCCTCGGGGTGGTTGCGGATGTTGATGGTCAGGTGCCGATAGCCGCCGTCATGCGCACTGTTCGAGGAGTGGAAGCCGATGATGTAGTAGGCCTCGGTGTCGTGCTGCACCTGCTGGAACGCAGGAGCGAAGTCGTTGGAGTCGACGAACAGCTTGCCGCCGGTATCGGATGCAAGCGTCCCGAGCGTCTCCTGGGAACCGAAGTTGGAGTCCAGCTGCTGCTGCATGGAGGCGCCGCTGTAGGCGCCGGTGCCGCGGCGGCTTCCCTGCGAGGCATCGCCGACCGTGTTCAGCGCCTGCAGCCCCGTGGTGTCCAGCGCGTAGATCGCGGTGTCGGATTTCACGCACTCATTGCTCGCCGAGCGAATGCTGGCCTGATTCTCAATGCCCTGCCGGCTGAGACCGCCGGAGAAGTAGAGCATGCTCTTCTTCTGCTCCACCTTTTCCATGGCCTTGCAGACCGTGCGGATGGCGTAGAGCTGGCGGTCCGTATTGAGTGAATTGAATTCGCTGTCGTCGGCGACGAAAGTGGAGGCATCGTCGGAGGTGCCATCGGTGCTGCCGTCCGTGCCGCCGGCGTAGCCGCTTGTGTCCGACGCATCGTATTTGGAGACGGCGCGCAGCAGGGACGGCTTGTCGTTGGTGAAGTCCTGATCCATGCTCAGCCCGGAGACGAGACTCACGGTCGCGACCATGTCGGCCGGCTGCATCTTGTGATTGATGTAATCCTTGGCCGAGTCCACCGCACGAGTGATATCTTCCGGCTGCATGCTGGAGAGGTCGAAGAAGAAGACAATCAGCCGACGGTCCTTGAGCTCACTGGGAGCCGCGGCGAACTGGTTGTTCACGATATCGGCGATGCTCTTCTTCTTGGTCGTCGAGGCGCCGGAGACGGTGGCGTTCTCAGCCAGCGAGACGGCTTCATCGACATTCTGGAAGTCGAACGTAGTGATGGGCTGAGGCTTCTTATCTTCGAGCACCTGGAAGTCAGCCTGGGTGAGTCCCTTGATCACTGCTCCCGTCCGCTTGTCACGCACGATGACGTTGGTGAGCACGCGGTCAACCGAGGTCTTGATCGTGACGATGCCGCTGTCCTGCTGGGCGCTTGCGCTCAGCGGCACTCCCGCAGGCGACACCGCCATGCCCGTCACCAGAACTGCTGCCACTACTCGTCGCATTCCAATCTCCTTCATCACTCTGCTCCTGAGACCTGCTGTGGGGACGGCCATCCTCTAGAACCGGAAACGCGCCGAGTAGTTCAACGAGCGCATTGCGGCGGCACCAATGACCTGGCCATAGGTCTGCGAGTTGAGGGTTGTGTCCACTCCGCTGTACTGAACGGTGTTGAAGACGTTGCTGGCGTTCAGCCGGAACTCGACGCTGCGGGTTTCGCCCAGCGTGACGGTTCGGGAGAGCGATCCATTAATCGACACGGTGCCGGGCAACTCGATCGAGTTGCGGGAGGCGTTGCCGTAATGCGTCTGGTCCGGGTTGTAGGTAAACGCCTTGGTATTGAACCACTGCAGGTGGCTTCCCGCGCCGCTGATCGGCTGACTGAAGTCCCGGTCAGGACGCAGCGAGCTGGGTGCGCCCGCCGCGATTTCCTGCGGTGTCAGCGAGTACGAAGGAGTCGCCCAGCCGCCGGTCGCGAACGCGTACGTGCCGGAGACCGAGTAGCCATCCAGAATCTTCGAGACCACGCCGCCCTTGTTGAAGAAGGCGCGGTTGGGGCCGAAGGGAGGCTCGATCACAAAGTTCCCGGAGAGCTGGTGGCGGCGGTCGAAGGTGGAGTTGCTCTCTTCGGCCGCGAGGTCCAGGTCGTTCTGCGCGATGAAGTTGCCGCTGCCGCCCACCGAGGAAGC
>JAICMT010000212.1 GCA_025929125.1 Acidobacteriaceae bacterium
CCTATCTGATAGGCGATCTCTTTGTTGCGCATGCCGCGCGTGATACAGCTGATGATCGCCAGCTCCTTCTTGGAGAGTTTGGGCTGCAGGCGCGGGTTGGTTAGCGTTGCGGCCTGCGAGCGATACGCCTCGATTACCCAGCTGATGGACTGGTTGTCGATCCAGGTCTCCCCGGCCGCGATCTTGCGAACGCACTTGATCAGCAGATCCGGCGAAATGGAACGCGGCACAACTCCACGGACTCCACGCCGGTAGAGTTCAACAATATTCGACTCGTCGGCTTCGACCACCTGCACGATGAGCTTTGCATCAGGAGACCGCCGAACCAACTCCGGAATCGCATCCGATGTTCCGGCGATCAATTGACCCTCGAGCAGGACCACGTCGGTCGGATAGCGCTGCAGGGCAGTGTGAAGATTGATCAGCGACTCAGCCTGAGCCACTACGCGAATGTCATCCTCTAGCGCGAATACCTTCTTCATGCCGACGCGATAGATGGCCTGCGAATCGGCCAGGATAACTCGAATTTGGCCGGCTGCCGGCTGCTCGTTTGAGCCGGTTTGGGGAGTGTCCGGATTGGAGGCAGAGGTCATTGGTTCAGGCTTTCAGGTAGTAATCGTCGATTACGGCGGCTGCCATCAGTTTCTCGTTCGAACACTGGTGGCGGACGACGCGTCCGAAGCAGTGAATGGCTACGTCAGAGTCCCAGCCCATCACTTCTGAGGGCATGCTCATCGTGAATTCAATCGCGCTGCCGATCCGCGGCAGAACGCTGGTTTCAAAAAGGAGCCCGTTTGAGGAGATGTCCTGCGTGGTGGCATCAACCGTCCCATTCTCCGTGGTCACACGAAGATGGAGCTTGAGAGGGAAGCGAACCGCCGTACGGACAGCCACTCTCTCAATCGGTTGTTGCCAGGCCGCCAAGATGCCTCCCCTGGAGTAGCCAACTAACTCCGGAACCGCCTGAAATGCGGTTACCAAAGTTATGCTACAGGAAGGATTCTCCCATCTGGAACCGCCGGATACGATGGCACTAAGGTTGCACAAGGGTGAACTTAGGCGGGAAAAGGTAACTCGCTTCCACGGCTGGTTCCCGGCGGTAGGTTACTCCTAGGGATGCGCCGCCAGATAGGCGTTAATCTCGTCGAACTCTTCCTTGGAGAGGCGAAAATTCGCAGCCGGCCACACGCCCTCTACTTGTTGAGGGTTGCGGCCGCCCACAATCGCCGCCGTAATCGCCGGATTACAAAGTGTCCATGCAATCGCAATCACGCCGGCCGATACACCGTGACGGGTGCCAATCTGCTTCAGAAACTCGGCAATCTCGAGATTGCGGCTAAGCTGCGGCTCCTGGTAATTTTTTGCGTTCCGTCGGAAGTCATCGGCCGGTAGGTTAGCGACACGCTCTTTCGTCATCGCGCCCGTCAGCAGACCGGAATGCATAGGCGAATAGTTGATCACGCCTACCAGGTGTTCCCGGCACCAGGGCAATATCTCAGCCTCCACCGAGCGGTTGATCATCGAGTACGGAGGCTGGAGTGAAGTAATAGGTGCGATAGCCCGGCACCGCTCCATCTGCTCGACAGAGAAGTTTGAAACTCCGATGTGGCGCACCTTGCCCTCCTTCTGCAAGGCAGCCATCGTACTCCAGGCCTCTTCCACATCGCGGTCCTCCACCGGCCAGTGAATCTGGTACAAGTCGATCCGCTCAACCTGCAGCCGGCGCAAACTCTCCTCGCATTCGCGGCGAATCTCGCGCAGCGTACGCTTGATCTCCTTCTTCTCGTTCCATACCATGCCGCATTTTGTGAAGACGAATGGCTTTACCGCGGATTTCTTGACCGCGCGGCCGACGATCTCTTCCGAATGTCCAAGACCGTAGATGGCGGCGGTGTCGATCCAGTTCACGCCAAGTTCGATGGCTCGATGAATCGCAGCGATGGAATCCCGGTCGTCCTGCGGACCCCAGGAAAAGGCCCAATCTCCGCCACCAACAGCCCATGCGCCGAAGCCGATCGGCGTGAGCCACATATCTGAACTGCCCAGCTGGCTAATTTTCATCGAGGACACCGCTTGTTTTGCATCAAATCTCCAGGAACATCAGCATACCGTAACGGGCTCTGTGAGCGGAATTGACCATGCTTTCGTCTTGTCCGGTTGACTGTTGTGCGATATTGACATATTGACGCGCCATGAAGCGACCGGATCCATCCAAAAAGAAAGCCGCCGTATCCAGGAAAAAGGCGCGGAAACCAACAGGCAAGAAGACATCAGACAAGCCGGTCTCCGCCTCCCCTCCCATAGGCAGCGAACGTTTCTTCGAGCGCGATGAATCCTGGATGCTGTTCAACCGGCGTGTTCTGGAAGAAGCAGACGACACGACAAACCCGTTGCTCGAGCGCGTCAAATATCTCGCAATTACGGCCAGCAATCTGGACGAGTTCATCGAGATACGAGTAGCCAGTCTCCTGCAGCGCATTGAAGACGCCTACGACGATCCCAGGAAGCCGCTGCAGGATGGAATAACCCCGCAACAGAGCCTGGACAGGCTCGCTCCGATCCTTCATAAATTCGTCGACGCGCAATACGCATGCTGGAACCAGAGGCTGACTCCCGCCCTGCGCGAAGAAGGAATACGGCTGCTTTCCTGGAAAGAACTGGACGATCGTGCTCGGGAACATGCGCTCAGATTCTACGAGAGCGAGGTCGACCCGCTGCTCACGCCGGTCACCGTCGATCCCTCACATCCATTTCCCCGCGTCCTGAATAAGGCACTTTGTATCGCTCTCCTGCTGCGCTCCAAGCGCAAAGGGAACTCGAAAGGACCACCGGCGCTCGGTGTTGTTACGGTACCCCGCACCCTGCCGCGGCTTGTGCCACTCCCAAGCCGGGAGGGCAAATCGGATTTCATCATGCTGCACAAGCTGATCGAAGCCCAGGGTCCGCGCATGTTCCGCGGCTATGACGTGCTTGCCCGAGCCCCCTTCCGCGTTACTAGGAACAGTAACCTCTACCTGCAGGAGGAGGAATCCCGCAGTGTCTTCGAGAGCGTGCGCGCAGAGCTTTATAACCGCCGCAAGGGCGATGCCGTTCGTATGGAGATTGAGAAAAGTGCGTCGGAGGAGATCGTCGAACGGCTCCGCACCAACTTTGAACTTGAGCCGGTGCAGGTGTTCAAGACCAAAGGACCGGTAAATCTGCTGCGGCTGATGCACCTGTATGAAAGCGTTGCCCGTCCAGACCTCAAGTTTGTGCCCTTCCAGGGTCGCCGTTACCAGCTCTCACCGAAGACGGCGAACCTATTCGATGAAGTACGCAAAAAAGATATTCTCTTGCACCACCCATTCGATTCCTATTCCACCGTCGAAGAGTTCGTCCAGTGCGCCGTGGAAGATCCCGCTGTTGTTTCGATGGAGCAGACCCTCTACCGCACCAGCCAGGCCTCTCCCCTCTACACCGCCCTTACGGAGGCGGCGCAGACCAAAGAAGTCACCGTCGTGGTCGAGCTGCTGGCTCGCTTCGACGAGGCCTCCAATATCCGCTGGGCACGCGAGATGGAAGATGCCGGCGTCGGCGTCTACCACGGAATTCTGGGCCTGAAGACGCATTGCAAGCTGGCGTTGATGGTTCGGCGCGATTCCGACGGCATCATCCGGCGCTATGCGCATCTCGGAACCGGCAACTACAATTCCGTCACCGCACGCTTCTACACCGACATTAGCCTGCTCACCGCCAGGCCTGAAATTACCTCAGCAGTACAGCGCGTCTTCCGCTATCTCACCGCGAAGGCCGAAGAAGAAGATTACACCCCGCTGCTGGTCGCGCCTTTGACGTTGGCTCCCAGGCTGCTCATGCTCATTGACCGCGAAGCCGAGCACGCGCGGCAGGGAAGACCTGCGCGCATCGTCGCTAAGATGAATGCGCTGCTCGATCGTGCCACCATCGAAGCCCTCTATGCGGCATCTAAGGCCGGCGTTCCCATCGACCTTATTGTCCGAGGTATGTGCGCGCTGCGGCCCGGAGTGCGGGGACTCAGCGACAACATACGTGTCCGATCCATAGTCGGCCGATTCCTCGAGCACAGCCGCATCTTCAGCTTCGAGAATGGCGGCCAGTACGAGGTCTACTGCGGAAGCGCCGACTGGATGCCTCGCAACCTCTTCGAGCGATGCGAGGTGGTGTTTCCGGTCGATGCGCCGGACCTGTCACTCCGCCTCCGGGAAGAGATCCTGGGCTCCTATCTGAAGGACAACATCAAGGCACGCGTGCTCCAACCCGATGGCCGATACATTCGTGCGAGGCACAAGGCCCCTCCATTCATTGCCCAGGAGTATCTGATGACACTCGCTGCAGAGGGCAACGTTGAGTCTGCGAAGCCGCGTA